>CAZMRS010000045.1:0-9989 GCA_964568435.1 uncultured Boseongicola sp.
GATACATTTCTCGGTCGGGCGGTAACGGGACCCTTGGCGGACATCGGTCTTGAGTTGGAAAGAGTGACGGTGATTACATCAGACTGGGGGTCCTGGCGCGCTGCTTACCCCGAAACAACGGTTTTGGTTGAAGACCTTGCTCTGGGCCGTGATTTCAATCTGCGTGAAACGCGCGACGCCAATGGGCCGATTTTTCCGGTAGGGGATGTAGATCCCCGACTTCCAGTGCTTGAAGACGTCATCGGCGTTTTGCACAGCGACGGCCAAGCTATCGCCTTTCCGCGAGCGACAGCTCTTGCAGCGCTTTCTGCGGGGCAGGCCGTGGAGAGTGGCGGAGTGACTTTGGAGCGGTCTGCCGGTGGTCTTCGCGCTGTTGGTAGCAACGGCGAAGACTTGGGAAGTCACGAGGCTTTCTGGTTCGCATGGGCGCAGTTTCACCCGAAGACCTCGCTGTGGTCGGGGGCAGACGCAAGTGCCACCGACAAGTGAGATAATTCAAATCGGAAAGAACTCAGGACCACACCGCGAAGCCCAATGCGGAACGCGAAGCCTCTGTGTAACCGCATTTATTGAAGCGATGCTCAAATTGGCCGCGTGCCAAATCAATCCGCAACCGGTCTTTGGTGCCGGTTGTGGTCGTGCTTTGGACTCTGGATTGGCTTAGGTACTACGTGTTTCGATGATCGAATTGCGCTTGGCCTCTTTCAACCACAATTCATATGCAGATTTTGGGGTTTTCAGGCGGTCGCGAAGCAGATCAAGGGCCGCTGATACGATAGAAAACACAACACAGCCCACGAACATTCCGAAGAAGAAACTCATGACATTACTCACACTCATTACGATACGATTAAAAATGTAAGTTACGAATTGGGCGAGGTTATGGCGAAGCGATGATTTAGTGATGAAGAGTTGGCATCAATGCTTAGGCATTGAGTGCGATTATGCCAATAAGCTGAGAAAATCTTTCTCTGTCAAAAATCAACCGTCACGTTGGGTAGCCGGAGTTCTTTGACCAGTTCGCGTAACTCTTGCCGAGCAGCAACGTTTGACAAGTTGAGATTCTGCACGCCGATGTCCTTGAGATCCAAGAGCGTTAACCCGCGGGGAAACAACTCTCGGAATATCACTCTCTCTGAAAATCCGGGAGCAACCCTAAATCCAATGCGTTTTGCCAGCGCTTGAACGGCTTGAGCCATTTTCTTTTTATTGTGCATCTGCTGAGCGCCTACGCGGTTGCGCACGACGACCCAGTCAATTGGCTCCAAACCGGCCTGCGCCCGCAATTGTCGGGCGTTCCACACCATCTCTGAGTAGACTGAAGGTCCGAGGATCTTGTTGTTCAACGGGTCGATGCGGGCCAGCAGATCGAAATCCACAAAACTGTCGTTCAGAGGTGTGACAAGTGTATCTGCAAGAGAGTGGGCGACTTGGCTAAGTCGCGTATGTGATCCCGGACAGTCGATCAGGATGAACTCAACTTCGCGTTCCAGCCCGGTAACCGCGGCAGACAGACGTTGATCGTAGACGTTCTCACCGGGACCAAGGCTTTCAGGATTGATCTTCGGCAGCTCCCGGTAAATCGGTGTGGCCAGATCCAGACCTTCAGCCTCACAGAACGACTTACGATTCTCGACGTATCGCCCAAAGCTCTTTTGGCGGAGGTCGAGGTCGAGGACGCCGACCATATGCCCCATTCGTACAAGGGCCGTTGCAATATGCATTGAAACGGTGGACTTGCCGGCACCGCCTTTTTCGTTGCCTACGACGATTATGTGGGCCACTGCCTGCCTCTGATTTTGCAACGGTCATAACGCCGCCGATTGCGGGCACTATAAGTTCAAGCGTGATGCAAGAAAAGCCGCAGCATCCGCAACATGGCGGAATTTGTGAAACTGTCGATCTCCGGTCGCGGTCTAGAGTTCGGCGAGACGCGCGTCTTGTCGGGCAATCAGGGTCTTGACCTCGGCAATGGCTGCAGTGCTTAGTTTTGGACCGGGAGCGCGGACTGTAGCATGCGCAATAGCGCCGCGTTTGGCCAAGATGTACTTCCTGATCGCAAGACCTGCACCGGGCTGGCTCTCGTAGCGTACAAGCGGAAGGTAGGCGTCGAACACGTCTCGAGCAGCGGCTTCATCACCTTTGGTCATGTGCGCCACGACATCGCGCATCATTTCCGGATACGCAAACCCGGTCATTGCGCCGTCTGCGCCACGGATCATCTCCTCAAGTAGGAATTGACCGCCGTTCCCGCACAAAATGGAAATGCGCCGCGCTCCCTTGTCCGAGGCCGCGCGCAGTGCCGAGATTTTTTCAAGGCCCGGCCAGTCTTCGTGTTTGAGCATCACACAGGACGGGTTGTCTTCAACGATCTGCAAAATGACTTTCGGATCGAACGTGACGTTGGTGACCAAGGGGAAATCCTGGATCACCCAAGGGACATCCCCAAGTTTTTGCCCAAGCGTCGCGTAGTAGCCGACTATCTGCGCGTCGGTTTTCAAAGACGCAGGCGGAGCCACCATGACGCCCGCGGCACCTTTATCCATCGCGACGGCTGTTGTGGCTTCAATCTGCGCAAAACCCGGAGCGGAGACCCCAACCACCACCGGCACGCTGGACCGCGCGCAAATCCTTGCGATGACGGTGGCACTTTCTTCAGCCGACAACTTGCCGGCTTCCCCCATGATCCCAAGGATGGTCAAACCAGTTGCGCCACGCTCGATGTAAAAATCAGTCATTCGTTCGAGGCTTTCCACATCAAGCGCGCCGTCTTCTTTGAATGGCGTTGCTGCGATGGTGAAGACACCTTTTGCGGATTCATCAAGCATGTCTGGCCCTTGGGTTGTGCGTTTGATCTAAAGTAATTCTGCCTAGCGCCATAGCAACTGCCGCTTGGGTTGGGTCAATGGTCGGCAGGCCGGTCTCGGCTTCGATACGATCTCGGTAGTGTGCCATGCCTGCACATCCAAGGATAAGGACATCTGCCCCATCCTCGTCGCGCAAAGCCAGCGCGACCTCCAGTATCCGCGCGAATGCGCGTTCGTCGTCAACCAGCTCTGTCACACCCAGGTCAATGGCGCGATCTCCCGCACATCGATCGGTTAGTCCCATGTCGCTGATAGCAGCAAGGTGGCGCGGAATGGACCCAGAACGGATGGCGATGATGCCAAAGGCTCTGCCTAGTGTCAGTGCGGTCGTCACGGCGGCCTCACGAATGCCGAGAACAGGCAGAGGTGTCAGCACTCGCAGTGTTGCAACCCCTGGATCGCTGAAACACGCAACCACAACGCCGCTGGCATCCTGCTTTGAAAGCGCAAGTGCGTGAAGCGGCGCAACAACGCTGTCAATGTGCTCTTGTGTTTCGATGCCTGGCGGGCCTTCTGCGAGAGTGACGCAGTCAACTTTTTGGCCAAACTTCAAGAGAGGTTCGATGGCCTCTCGAAGCCCTTGCGTTACATGTTCGGACGAATTGGGATTGATGACATATAACGTCATGCGCCCTCACGCATCGGACTTTGAACTTCGATCTGGTAGCCTTCGGGATCCTCGAACACAAAAGCGCGGATACCGATCTCGTCGTTCTGGAACATCTCGGTGAGGTTAACCAAGTTCTCGGATTGTGCCCAGCCATACCACGCATCCACGTCGGGCACCCGTAAACACACCTGGACGCATTTGTCGGCTTGCCAGTTGTTCATGCCGCGCCGTTCGTCGACCAGTCCTATGTGCGCCCCTGCAGCCATCTGGAAGATCTTCGCCCATCCCTGATCGATGACCAGAATTAGCCCCAGGACATCACGGTAAAACGCTTCGGCAGCCGCAAGGTCGCGGTAGTACAGAAAGCTGATAGCGAGGCTTGGCTTGCTTGGAGGCGTCACGTGGTCGCCTCAATATACTCCGGCGCTGGTTGAGCCTTGGTACTTACTCCCAAATGTGGGCGTTCGATCCACGCACCCTGTCCGGGCTCACCCACTAAGGTGCCGTTATGGCAAATCGTCTGGCCGCGCAGGATAACCGTCTCCACCTTTCCGCGGACCTCTCGCCCAACCCAAGGGTTGTATCCCACGTTGTCGTGCAGATCGTCCTCGCCGTACGTTTGCGACACAGTCGGGTCCCAAAGAACAATGTCGGCGTCCATACCCGGGGCGAGATCACCTTTATTTGGCAAGCCGTGAATTCGGGCGGGGTTTGAGCAAGAAATGCGAACAAAGTCCTGCGCGCTAATTTGGCCGCGCGCCATGGCGTCGAACATCAACGGCATGCGGACTTCGAGGCCCGGCAAACCGTTGGCGATCTTTGAGAAGTCCACGTCGGTGCCGTTGGAAAGCTTGCCGGTTTCATCAAATCGGTACGGCGCATGGTCTGACGATACGAGGTCCAGCGTTCCGTCCGCCAATCCGTCCCAAAGCGCCTCCTGATCCGCAGACGTCCGCTGCGGGGGAGAGCACATCCATTTTGCACCTGCAATACCGGGTGCGTCCAAAACGTCGGAGGTCATGAACAGGTAATGCGGACAGGTTTCGGCCCAGACCGGGATGCCGGCAGCACGCGCACGCCGGATCCTATCAACTGCTTCGCGAGTCGAGATATGGAACAGCATAACCGGTGTCGCGAAGTATTCAGCAAAGCGGATCATCCGCTCGACCGCCTCAATCTCGGCAAGGCGAGGGTGCGAGAGCGCATGATGCTTGGGTTTGATCTTCCCGCTAGCGATCAGGCGGTCTTTCGTCCAACCTATGAGACCGTCGTTCTCTGCGTGAATGCACACCAGGGCACCTGCAGATTTTGCGATGCCGAGAACTTCGCAAATGTCACGGTCAGAGAGTTGAATGTTGTACGTCGTGAAAACTTTTATCGACCGATGGCCTGCCTCAATGAGAGCAACAAGGTCGTCCGCAAACTCAGGCGCAGTCAGGTCGTTCAGGATCATATGAAAGGCGTGGTCGATGTAAGCTCCACGTCGCGCGCGCGCGGCATAGTCTTCGACGGCATCCACCAAACGAGGGGCAGCACTTTGCGGCGCGAAACTAATGACCGAAGTCGTGCCTCCCAGAGCGGCGGAGCGCGTCGCAGTCTCGAACGTGTCTGCATTCATCAAACCCATGCCGGACATCTGTTCGATGTGCGCGTGAACATCGACACCACCGGGCGTTGCTATCAGTCCTGTCGCGTCGATTTCTTGTTGGCCGAGCGAAGATATCTGTCCAAGCGAAGCAACGCGACCATCACCTACGACAATGTCGCAAATGTTGTCTGATTGAGATGTCAGAACGCGGGCGTTTCGAATAATCAGATCGGCGGTTTCCATACCGTCATTCTAGAGCAGCAGATCGTGTCCATCGCAAGTGAAAGACTGAGGCTTGCGCTTGGGTTGAGGGGCAGGCAGTGTTGCGCGAACTCTTTTGGAACCTGGGGGTCCGACATGTCGCCCATGATGGCGCTACTTGATCGCGGTGGGCTGGTCATTTGGGTGATCCTGGCTCTGAGCGTTATCGGTCTTGGTGTGATCCTCTGGAAGCTTTGGCATCTGTCGATCATGGGTGCTTGGGGCGGTGCTAGAGCAGAGCGCGCGGTTGCCGAGTTTTGCAAGAACGGTAATTTGCCGAACCAATCTGGTGGGGGAATTCGCATGGCTGTTTCGCGCACTGCCATGACTTCACTGGTTGACGCGAGCTTGACCGTCGAGCAGGCGCGGGAGGAAACCGAACGCGTGGCGCGTCGCGCGCTGTACGAAGCACGCCGCGGACTTCGAGTACTCGATACGATTTCGACGATTGCGCCTTTGCTCGGCCTTCTAGGAACAGTGCTCGGCATGATTGCCGCCTTCCAAGCGCTTCAAACAAGCGGCACCCAGGCCGATCCTTCTGTTCTGGCCGGGGGTATCTGGGAAGCCCTGTTGACCACCGCCGCGGGCATGGCTGTGGCCATTCCTGCAGCTCTGATGCTTGCGTGGTTTGAAGGGGTCATCGACGAGATTGCCAGCGATCTCGAGGACCATTTGGCTCGGGTTTTCTTGGCAGCTCCGCAAGCAAATCGGTCGACGTGAGTATCAATCTGAATATCCCACCAATTCGTCGTCGGATGAGTCTTACGCCGATGATTGATGTGGTGTTTTTGTTGCTGGTTTTTTTCATGCTGGCGTCCCGTTTTGACGCGCCAACGGTCGTGGAAGTCGCTCTTGCAACCGGTGGAACAGAATACCGCGGCCCGCCACGTTTAGTCGATATTGACCCCGAAAATGTGCGATTGAATGGAGTACCGATGGAGGAGCAGTCGCTGGCCGATGAGCTCAATAAACTGATGGAGACACCGGACGATATTGTTGTTTTGCGTGGTCGCGATGGAGCGTCAGTACAGCGAACCATTGATGTTTTGATGATGCTCAGATTCGAGGGCATCACATCTCTAACGGTGGTAGAATGATTACGTTACGCCGAGATCAGCGACGCTCGTCAGAAAACATCGTCCCGATGATCAACGTCGCGTTTCTGCTGCTCGTCTTCTTTCTCATGACGGCTGTAATAATGCCACCTGAACCTGCGGACATCGCATTGCCAGCTGCAAACGGCGACGTGGAAGGCTTGGCTGAAGTTCGCTTGACGCTGGATGCGAACGGTCAGCTTTGGAGAGATGGTCGCGAGAATGCCAATTTGTCTGGCCTCCAGGGTGTTTCTGTCTCGCTCAGCGCTGATCGTAATTTGTCGACGGCTGATCTTGCGCGAGTTCTTGTCCGCCTACAGGAAAGGGGTGTCGAACGCGTGAATCTGGTGGTTGCCAATGACGGCTCGTGACAAACTACGGCAGTAAGACCTCTCATTGAATTGTTGGAAAGAAAGGCAAGTAGAATGGCCAAAGGATACATCATGGGACACGTCACGGTGAGTGATCCCGAGGGCTACAAGGAATATATCGAAAAGGATACACCGATCCTCAAGGCATTGGGCGGTCGCTTCATAGTAAGAGGCGGGCAGTCAGAAGTCCTTGAAGGCAAGGCACTTCAACGCCACGTCGTGATCGAGTTTGATAGCTACGAGCAAGCACAAAAGGCTTACCATGATGAGGGGTATCAGGAAGTTGCTGAAATCCGCCGCCGTTGTGCGGATAGCGTGATTATCCTCGTCGAAGGGGTCGAATAACTGCCGAATTAGCCCTCCGGCAGGAAAAACTTGATTTTAAGCCAGATTCTACCTGAGAATGTATTGGCCGAAGGTTGCTCGCGTAATTGGTGCCTTTGAACTGGTGGTTGTGCCCGCTGATCGGGGAGGCCGGTGATGCCGGAAGATGTGCATGTTGAACTAAGCGTTCACAGTGGGCCTATCATTGTGGGTGTAGGCGCTTCAGCAGGCGGGCTCGGGGCATTTCAGTCATTGTTGTCCAAATTGCCAGCCGATCACACGCTCGCAATCGTTCTGGTGCAGCATCTTGATCCCAATCACGAAAGCTTGCTTCCCGAACTGCTGGCCAAACACCTGACAACACCGGTCAAGACGGCGACTGACGGTATGATTGTCGAAGGTGGCAACATCTACCTTATCCCGCCCGGTCAGACGCTTCGGCTTGCGGACGGTCGGCTCCGACTGGAAGAGTTTGAAAAGCCACGTGGTCTTAGACGCCCGATTGACATCTTCTTTGAAAGCCTTGCGCTTGACGCGGGTGTCCGTGGGGTAGGGATCGTTCTTTCAGGTACTGGTTCTGACGGATCCAACGGCGTGAGGGCCATCAAAGAAGCTGGCGGCCTGGTATTTGTGCAAGAGCCAAAAGACGCTGACTACGACGGCATGCCAAGAAGTGCCATTGAAACCGGCGCCGATGACCTCGTCCTTCCCACGTATGAGATGATTGATGTCATCAACGACTACTTTTCAATTCGCAGCGATCTAAAGCCATCCGTTCTTTCAGATGTCGAGTTTATCGCGCGTATCGCGAAACATGTCAGTTACCGCACCGGCCACGACTTCCGACACTATAAACAAGCGACGTTGCTCAGAAGGCTCGCTGTCCGCATGTCAGTCCTTGGTTTGAGTAGCCCGAACGACTACCTGAAAGAGCTGATTTCCAACAAAGCCGAGGCCTCGAAGCTCTTTCGGGATCTGCTGATCAATGTCACATCGTTTTTCCGCGATCCGGATGCGTTCTCAGCGCTCGCCGAAAAGATCATTCCGCAACTTCTAAACAACAGAAGCCAGAGCGACGATGTCAGAGTTTGGGTGCCTGGCTGCTCTACCGGACAAGAAGCCTACACAATCGCGATGCTGATAGCGCACGAACTTGAGCGCACAAGCGCAACGCCAAGAGTTTCAGTGTTCGCGACGGACATCGATGACGAGGCCATCAAAGTGGCGCGCAAAGGGCTTTACCCGAACTCCATTGTTGATGAAGTGCCGGCCGAGTTTCTGTCTGCATATTTTGTGCCAACAGCCAGTGGCTTCGAGGTGTCTTCGCGAATTCGAGAGATGGTTCGCTTCTCGAATCAAAGCATCATCAAAGACCCCCCGTTTTCGCGAGTTGATCTGGTGTCTTGTCGAAACGTGACAATCTACTTTGACGCCGAATTGCAGGATTTCACGCTTTCCGTGTTCCACTATGCGCTGAAAGAGGAAGGTATCCTCTTTCTCGGTCCTAGCGAGATGCCCAGAAACCTGGATCAGCTATTCACAAACATCGATTCCAGAATGCGGATCTACAAACGCCGTCCAGGGCCTTCGCAGCGTCTGAACTTTCCGTCGAGTTCCGCGTCACCTACGCTGGTCAAATACGAGCCTGAAGTGGCGCTTCGCCAACTCGCAGATGAACCCTACGCAAGAACTCTGCTCTCAAAAGTTGCACCACCCTTTGCCGTCGCCGATGCCACCGGTAGCTTAACCTACGCGTCCGAGCGAGCTGTTGATTACTTCAATATCAAGCCCGGTTCCGCTCGTATGACACTCACCCAACTTATCATTCCGGAACTTGAACCCGCGCTCCGGCGACTGATGGTTCGCGCAGATCCCGAGACCAAGCGCCGCGAGCAAGAATATCGTGGGAGGCTTTTGGGTCGGGAGGTCCGGTTACTCATTTCGATCGAGAGTCTCGAAGATGGGTCTCAACTCCTGGTGTTTGAGGATCGACTCGATGTGGTGGAAGGCCGCGATGTTTTGGTCGAAGGCTCGGTCGTTGGGCCCGGCAGTTACGTTCAAAGCCTCGAGAGCGAACTAGAGGGCGCCCGCGAGACCATTCGAACAACCGTCGAAGAATTGGAGACTTCAAACGAAGAGCTGAAGAGCTCGAACGAAGAAATGATGTCGATGAACGAGGAGCTTCAATCGGCAAACGAGGAGCTATCGACCACCAACGAAGAGTTGCAGGGCAAAGTCGCCGAGCTGCGTAAGGCCAATGACGACATGTCGAACCTTATGAGCTCGACGAAAATCGTGACAATCTTTCTGGATAGTGATCTTAGGTTGCGGTTTTTCACGCCGGAGAGTCTATCAGTTTTCCGTTTCATGGACTCGGATCGGGGGCGGCATCTGAAAGATATCGCCAGCGATGTGAATATGGACGCTCTCGTTCAGATGTGTCAGTCCGTCTTGGACACGGGCTCTTCGATTGAAGAGGAGATGTCGACGGACTCAGGCGACCGACGTTTCATGCTGAAGATCGAGGCTTACTCCGGCGACACGCAATCAGCCACCGCAGGCGTCGTTTGCACCATGGCGGACATAACTGCTCTCAGCCGTGCTATTTCAGAGGCGGACCTTGAACGACAAAGCTCTCAAAGGCGCTTGGCCGAGATCGAGCAGCTTTATCACGTAAGCCCGCAAGCGATGGCATTGCTAAAGCCGGACGCCACATATCTGCGGATCAACCGCCAGATGGCCGAGATCGACGGAGTCGAAGTCGATGATCACATTGGAAAACGCATTCAGGATGTTCTTCCCGACCTCGTCGATGAAACCACCCGTGCGTTCGAGACCGGTCTGGAGGCGGGGAAAGCGGACAATGGATTTCGA
>CAZMRS010000046.1:0-9916 GCA_964568435.1 uncultured Boseongicola sp.
TTCTTCCGCAGTCTGAGGCCGATTGCGGAACTCCTGACCAACAGCCTTCCCGCGTTGCACCGCGTCACGACCGGCCACAGCGTCGAGCCATCGCGCAATATGCGGTTTGTCATCCAAGGTTTGTTCCTGACCGTGCCAGTTTTGCGCCCAAGGCCAAATCGCCATATCGGCTATTGAATAGAAATCGCCCGCCACAAACTCATTGTCAGCCAGTTGATCGTTCAAGACCCGATAGAGACGTCCGGTTTCATTGCGATAGCGATTCTGCGCATAAGGTAGAACCTGCGGCGTTTCCAAACCCGGAGCATACTTTATGAAGTGATGGTTTTGTCCCGCCATAGGGCCAACGCCGCCCATCTGCCACATCAACCACTGATCGACTGCGATCCGGTCGCGTTCGTTGGCGCCGTAAAACGATCCGGTCTTCCGAGCCAGATACTGCAGGATTGCGCCGCTCTCAAATATCGAAATGGGCGCTCCATCCGGGCCATCCGGGTCAACGATTGCGGGCATCCGGTTGTTTGGCGCAATCTTCAGAAAGTCCGGAGCAAACTGATCCCCTTTGCCGATATTCACCCAATGTACGGTATAAGGCAGGCCCATTTCTTCCAGGGCTATGCTCACCTTCCAGCCATTTGGGGTCGGCCAGTAATACAAATCGATCGGGGCGGTCACAATTGTCTCCTTCATAATGAGATCTGTTACCTGTTCATCGATTTTCAAAGGTCAAGGCGGTCCACGTAATTCGGAACACGGACCGCCCAAAAACTTTACACAACCGCTACGATGACAGCGGGCGCCAGGATCATGCCGCCAAGGATCAGGACAAGCGACAAACCAAGACCGTTAAACATAGGTTTCCTCCATTTTGAACAACTACGATCAAAAGGCGAGATAGAAGCGGCTTGGCGATCGCACATGCGTCCGGCCGTCGCAGATCAGATGCTGAAAATTCAAGTCAAATTCTGTTTCTTCTTGGCAGAAATATCCCGGGGGAGGCCCGCCTGCGGGCCGGGGGCAGCGCCCCCAATGTCCACCATCAAACAACCTTGACGACCCCCTCGGTTTCAAAGTATCCCCAAGCGCACTCGTGGCGATTTGTTCACCGGATTGCGGGCCACGTAAAACATTCCGCTAAAGAGGTCAGGGACGTGATCCACGCCCCCGGCGCTCCGCGGTGGGGGCTTTTTATTTGGAAAGGAGGCGTCCCCCATGTCCAAAGACTGGAACACCCGAACCAAACTGGTTCATTCCGGCGCACGACGCAGTCAGTACGGCGAAGTGTCCGAAGCGATTTTTCTCACCCAAGGCTTTGTCTACGATACCGCCGAACAAGCGGCACAACGCTTTGATCAACTGGGCGAAGACGAATTTATCTATGCCCGCTATGGCAATCCAACGGTCGCCATGTTCGAAGAACGGATCGCGGCACTTGAAGGGGCCGAGGACGCCTTTGCAACGGCCAGCGGAATGGCAGCTGTCAATGGTGCTTTGGTGTCCATGCTCCAAGCCGGGGATCACGTGGTTTCTGCGCGCGCTTTGTTTGGATCTTGCCTCTACATCCTTGAGGAGGTTCTGACCCGTTTCGGTGTCGAAGTCACATTCGTCGATGGCACCAACCTCGACGAGTGGCGCACGGCCGTCCGACCCGACACGAAAGCGGTATTTCTGGAAAGCATGTCGAACCCGACGCTTGAGGTGATCGATCTCAAGTCTGTCGCGGACATTGCCCATGCTCACGGCGCTTTGGTGGTCGTTGACAACGTCTTTTCCACACCTGTCTTCAGCCGCGCGATCGAACTAGGCGCGGATGTCGTCGTTTATTCTGCGACAAAGCACATCGACGGTCAGGGCAGGGTCCTTGGCGGAGTTATTCTTGGTACGCGCGAGTTCATCCGCAAGACGGTCGAACCCTACCTGAAACATACGGGCGGCGCGATGAGCCCGTTTACGGCCTGGGTTTTGCTGAAGGGTCTGGAAACGCTCGATCTGCGCGTGCGTGCGCAAGCGGACGGTGCGCTCCGGATCGCAAAAGCGCTGTCCGGGCACCAGATGTTGTCGCGAGTCATCTACCCGGATCTGGAAGATCACCCGCAATATGACATCGCCTCCGAGCAGCTCGAACGCGGTGGCACTGTGGTTGCTCTTGAATTGAAGGGTGGACAAGACGCAGCGTTCCGATTCCTTAATGCCCTTGAAATCGTGACAATCTCCAACAACCTCGGAGATGCGAAATCCATCATCACGCATCCGACGACCACGACGCACCAGCGGTTGACCGAGGAACAACGCATGGAGCTTGGGATCACACCTGGTCTGGTGCGATTGAGCGTTGGAATTGAAGATGCTGATGACTTGGTGGCGGACCTGCTTCAAGCTCTGGACGCGGTTTGACAGTTCCGAGCCAATCCGGTTTTGCGCCGCGCTTGCGCGCGTCGCCCGGTAAGGGGGGCGCCGCCCCCCATCAACCTTCGGTCGATTCCCCCCGAGGTATTTTGAAAGGGTGAAAGCATGACGAGACCTTTTCTGATCCTTCAGCTCCGCCCGGAAGACGAGGCGGCAGATGGTGAGTTTCACGCTTTCCTTGAAAAAGGCGAGCTGGATGTCTCGCGGACCCGGCGTGTTCGTCTGGAAAGGGACGGATTGCCCGAGGGGCTAAACCTTGACGACTTCGCCGGCGTCGTTGTCGGTGGGGGGCCGGGGTGCATCAGCGATGCGCCCGAACAGAAGTCGACCGACGAAGCGCGTGCGGAACGCGCAATGCTTGCGCTCATGCCCGAGATCACACGGCGCGACATGCCCTTTTTGGGCTGCTGCTATGGCATCGGCATTCTCGCGCATCACCTTGGCGCGGACGTGTCGAAAGAGCGCTACGGCGAAGCCGTGGGGCCGGTGGCCTGCACCGTCACTCCTGAAGGACAAGAAGATCCCCTGTTGGCGGGATTGCCAGAGAGCTTTCACACGCTTGTCGGTCATAAGGAGGCTGTCCAGTCCTTGCCGCCCGGCAGCGTGCATCTGATGCATTCCGACCCGTGCCCATTTCAAATGATCCGGTGTGGCCAGAACGTTTATGCGACACAGTTTCATCCCGAGGCTGACGGCGACGTCTTTGCCGACCGCATTCGCATCTATAAGGACCGTGGATATTTCCCGCCCGAGACGGCGGACGCTTTGACGGAAACGGTCTACGCTCAAGATGTCTCCGTTCCCCCCAGTATTCTGAAGCGCTTCTTCAAACGTTATAATTGAACCAAAAACGCCTCTGATGCGTAAACCTTTGGTGACTAAGCTTGTGTATCGGGGGGCAGCCCCCATCTAGAGCGAGCCCACCGAAGGAGAGACGTGCCATGAATATCCATTCCAACAATTTCGACCGCGAGCCCAGCCGGGACGATGCGAAAGCGGCCCTGGATACCTTGCGCGCATGGGCAAAGGACGCCGATAGCGCGGAGATTGACACGCTCGACCCGGTCATCGCGCGACTATTGCCGTCGACACCCGAGAGCTACCCAGTTTTGGCGCGTCAGTACCCGTTAGAATTCACAGTGGATTCGAGCTATAGAGATGGTCTGCCTGACCTTCAGAACGGACCGGAAAGCCTGATTAAGGGGGCCCACCGGGCTATTCAGCACGTCGGCATCTCCAACTTCCGGTTGCCTGTTCAGTTCCAGACGAAAACCGGCTCCGCCCGCGAACTTGAAACCTCTGTCACCGGAACTGTCAGCCTTGATGCCGACAAAAAAGGCATCAACATGAGCCGCATCATGCGCAGCTTCTATGTGCACGCCGAAAAGCAGTTTAGCTTTGAAGTGATCGAAGCCGCGCTTGACGACTACAAGACTGACCTAGAAAGCTTCGATGCGCGTATCCAGATGCGACTGTCGTACCCGATCAAGGTTGATAGCCTGCGCTCCGGGCTTTCCGGCTGGCAATACTACGACATAGCTCTTGAGGTTGTGGATCAGCAGGGCGAACGAACCCGCATCCTGCACCTCGATTATGTTTATTCATCAACCTGCCCGTGCTCGCTTGAGCTGTCCGAACACGCACGCCGTACGCGGGGCCAGTTGGCCACGCCACACTCACAACGGTCGGTGGCGCGCCTTTCTGTTGTGGTGGACCCTAAGGCGGAAACGCTTTGGTTTGAGGACATCCTGGCACTTTGCCGTTTTGCGGTGCCGACTGAAACACAAGTGATGGTCAAGCGCGAAGACGAACAGGCTTTCGCTGAATTGAACGCGGCCAATCCGATCTTCGTCGAAGATGCGGCTCGCCTGTTTGCTGAAGGGCTTCAGGCTGACCCGCGGGTCGGCGACTTCCGCGTTGTTGCAAGCCACCAGGAAAGTCTGCACAGCCATGATGCGGTGTCGGTCCTAACTGAAGGCGACACTTTTGCCGCGACCAGCTTGGATCCGCGTTTCTTTGACACGTTGTTCCACACAGGCTAATCGCCAAAACGAGAGGTCAGGGCGCAGTGATCGTCTCGACCAATTGAGGAGGCGTTGGCATTGAAATGGACATGTGACTGCGGTGCTGTCCGCATGACTATCGCCCCTCACCAAGGCACGCGTGTTGTGTGCTATTGCACTTCGTGCAGGACCTTTGCCGAGCGGTTTGGAGCAGGTGACACTCTTGATGCGGCCGGTGGGGCTGACCTCTACCAAACAAGCCCTGAAAGCGTGACAATCGATCAGGGGCAAGACAAACTTGCTTGGATAAAGCTCACCGATAAAGGGCCAAACCGCTGGTACACGACCTGCTGCGGCACACCGATGGCAAATACACTGGCCACGCGGGCAATTCCATTTGCGACTGTGCTCAGCGCCAATATTGACGACAAAGCCGAACTCGGACCTGTCGTCGCACGCGTCAATCGCCGTGATGCAACGGCGCATATCACCGAAGATGCAGGCAGTGCAGGCAAAGCGATGCGCGCCTTTGTCTGGCGGGCCATCAAATCTCGGCTGTCGGGCGCCTACAAACGCAATCCGTTTTTTGACAACGATGGTAACCTAATCGCGGCCGGCGAAACGCTTCGCGATTGACGAAGGCCGGGACCTCGGACAAGTCTCGGCTCCATGATTGATCTGCGACCAGTCGGATACGTGATCGGCCTCTTGGTCGCCTTCTTGGGCGCGACCATGACCATACCGCTTGCCGTTGATCTGGTCCAAGGCAACGGTCACGCCGCAGTTTTCGTGGAAAGCGCGATACTGACGGTGCTGACAGGTGGGCTTCTCTCTCTGGCCTGTGCAAATGGCACAGGCAGCAAGCTAACGATCCAGCAAACTTTTATCCTGACCACGACTGTGTGGATCGCACTGCCGATTTTCGCAGCGATCCCGTTTTATCAGGGTGCAACCGACGCGACGGTGACAGACGCATTCTTCGAAGCAATGTCCGGGCTGACCACCACAGGCTCCACTGTTTTTACAGGTTTGGATGAACTGCCAGCGGGTCTCTTGGTCTGGCGGTCCATGCTGCAGTGGTTCGGAGGCATCGGGATCATCGTTGTGGCCATGGTGTTCCTGCCGGAACTCCGTGTCGGTGGTATGCAGATCTTCCGATCTGAAGCCTTTGATACCGCAGGAAAAGTCCTGCCCCGTGCCGCAGAAATCGCGCAGAGGATTTCTATCGTTTACCTCACGCTCACGATTGCCTGCACATTGTCCTACTACGGCGTGGGGATGACCTTTTTTGACAGCGTCAATCATGCGCTCACCACCGTCGCGACGGGCGGGTTTTCCACTCGCGACGCGTCGTTCGGAAGTTTTCAGGGGGCGCCTGAATACGTGGCAACCCTTTTCATGGTTCTCGCTAGCCTGCCGTTCGTACGCTACGTGCAGCTGCTCGCGGGCGCGTCGAATCCGCTTCTGACCGATAGTCAGGTCCGGGGATTTCTGGTCGTTTTGGGAGCAATCGTGGCCGTTGTCACGGTGTATTTGGTGCTGGGAGAGGTTTTGCTCGCAACTGACGCAGTGCGAGAGGTTTTGTTCAACATTACCTCCATCATCACCGGTACGGGATACGCCTCGACCGACTACCAGCTGTGGGGTGCCTTCCCCATTGCGGTGTTCTTCTTTGTGGGGCTGATCGGCGGCTGCGCTGGATCGACGTGCTGTTCGATCAAAATATTCCGTTATCAGATCTTGGTTGTTGCGATAACCAACCAGATCCGCCGAATTCACTCCCCTCATGGCGTGTTTCAACCCAAGTACGATGGGCGCACCATTACAGAAGACGTCATCTCGTCGGTGATGGCCTTCTTGACGCTTTTCGTCGTGACACTCGGTGTTCTCTCCGTCCTGCTCTCCATGACGGGTTTGGACTTCCTCACGTCCATCAGCGGCGCCACCGCGGCATTGGCGAACATCGGCCCTGGTTTGGGTGAAATTATTGGCCCCGCAGGCAACTTTCAGCCATTGAACGACGCGGCCAAGTGGCTATTGATCGTCGGAATGCTTGTGGGTCGCCTCGAACTGATGGTGGTCCTCGTATTGTTCACGTCCCGCTTCTGGAGAGCTTGATGCGCCCACTTGGTGTTGAACTTGCGGCGATGCTCGCAGCGCGTGGTGTCGATACGATTTTCGGCATCCCCGGCAAGCATAACATCGAGCTGTATCGAGGTATCGAGGACGCCGGAATTCGCCACATCCTCGCACGCCACGAACAAGGTGCAGGCTTCATGGCCGATGGCTATGCGCGTGCCACTGGCAAGCCAGGTGTGGCCTTCGTCATCTCAGGCCCCGGTCTGACCAACATTATGACCGCGATGGGGCAGGCTTACTCTGACAGCGTGCCAATGCTGGTCATGTCCACAGTGCTTGACGAAACCGCCGCCACCCGCGGCCAGCTTCATCAAATGCGCGATCAGGAAGGCGCAGCGCGCACCGTGTGCGATTGGTCCGAGACAGCCCACAGCGCCGACGCTGCATACGCGCTTGTGGATCGCGCGTTTGCCGAATTCGAAACGATGCGTGGCCGACCCAAGCACATCCAAATTCCAATAGAGGTGTTAAGTGCCCCAGCTCCAGTACCACCCGCACCGCGCGCTGAAGCAGTGGGTGGCAAACTCGCGCCAAACCCAACAGACCTCACTCGCGTAGCAGACCGCCTCAAAAGCGCTCAAAAGCCGCTGTTCATCTTCGGCGGAGGCGCGCGCCACGTGCCGCGCAAACAGATCGACGATGCCCTTGCGAAGACAGGCGCCGCGAGTTTCGTCACCTACAACGGGCGCGGCGTCGTTGATTGCGAGACACCGAACTTCCTCGGCTCGCACATCGCTGCCGCTGGTGCAGAAGCGCTGATTGGCGACGCTGATCTGGTGCTCGCCGTGGGAACCGAGCTTGCACACACAGACCGCTGGCGTTCCACACTTGGTGCGAAAGCCCCGATCGTGCGCGTCGATATCGACCCCGAGATGCTGGCGCAATGCACTGGCGATGATCTCGCAATTCGCGCTGACGCCGAACTGTTCCTGCGCGCCCTGAATGTTGAGCTTGGGCGGGAAACAGCAACCAGCCAATGGGATACCCAGATGCTCGCCAGGACTCGTGCACGCTGGACAGCTGACGTTGCTCTGAAGCACCCGGAAATCGTTCGCATCTGCACAGCGCTCAAAGCGGCGTTGTCACCCAAAACACGCATCTATTCAGACATGACCCAGTTCGCCTACGCGGCCAAGGAAATATGGGACATGGAGATTGCAGGCCTTTGGCATCACCCGGTTGGCTTCGGCACGCTCGGTTTCGCGCTTCCCGCTGCCATCGGTGGGGCCGTGAGCGGCGGCAACACCTTGGCAATCGCCGGGGACTACGGGCTTCAATATACGCTGCAGGAACTCGGCACGGCCTCCGAACTTGGCCTCAGTCTTCCGATCATCGTATGGGACAACGAAGCGCTGGGCGAAATTCGCGACAACATGATCGAAGCGCAAATCGCTCCGAACGCTGTGCATGCGATCAACCCTAAGTGGGAGCACCTCGCTGCCGCCTACAGCTGCGCCTACAAAGCTCCTACGACCATTAGTGAGTTGTGTGACGTCACCAATGCTGCCTTCAACGAAGGCCGCCCCACGTTTATCCTTGTCACGCCTGCGATCAGTTAAAACAGCCAATTCTAATCCTCCGGCGCGATGGCATCACCCAGTGTGCCCGTCGGCGATGCGACACCGAGGGTCGCCAGCTTCGCGCATGACATCCACGTGCTGAACCAGCGCATCACCGTCCAACCCTTTAACGTCGGAAAACGTACCGTACATCAAAGGCGGCGCCGTCAGTACGCCGCCGAAACTGCAACCGGCCACGGCGATTTCAGACTGCAACCTTGGCTCAACCAAGGCCAGCCGTGCGACACCAAGCCCGTCATCCGTCGTTGGCTCAAGGTGGGCAAATGGCGGCTCGTACCGGTCAAAAACCACCAGGCCAAAGGGAAGGTTAATGCCAATCCCTGCGGTGGTCTCGAAACAGCGGCGCATGTCCAAGGCGGAGACAGCATCGGAATACGCTGCAATCAGATCGATGCGCTGTTTTGTAGTCAGCACACCCGTTGGCTCAAACCCACTTGCCTGTTGACAGGCCGCCATGGCTCGACGCGTGCCTGGACCGAAGTCGGCATCAATCGCGGCCGAATAAACGCCTTCCCAGCGCAATGCGATCTGGACCAAAGACCGCTCTTCACGCGTCAGGCTCCGCTCACTGGTCCATGCCTCGGTCTCTTCTCCAGCAACAAAAAAGTGCCGCGACAACTGGCTCTGACACAGTGCCGGTCGTGGTTCCTGCGAAAAACTGCGCGCGCCTGTGTCTCAGTCGGTCTCGCCTCGACTTTTGCCCAAGATGCAGCCTATCCGATTGCTGTTGTCGCCCAGACCGCAAGAACCAGCCCCGCCATAAATTGCACAACAAAATTCCTATTCCACCCGTCCGCACATGGGCGCTCAATTGCGCCGGGTCGGCGTTTTTCACTTGGTCTCCGCGACATGCGCGTCAAAAGCGCCTACCGTTCATTGACCACCCCGGGCGTGTTGCCTATTGAGAACGCGATTTTTGACCACCCGGAGCCCGCCCATATGGCGCAAGTCGATAAACCGAAGTCGTTTCAGGAAATCATCCTGCGCCTCCAGACATACTGGGCGGCAAACGGGTGTGCCATCCTGCAACCCTACGACATGGAAGTCGGGGCAGGGACCTTCCATCCGGCCACAACTTTGCGCGCGCTGGGCGGTAGCGCCTGGGCGGCGGCTTACGTCCAGCCATCTCGCCGCCCCACAGAGAGCCGCTACGGTGAACACCCGCTCCGCCTGCAGCATTAGTATCAGTATCAAGTGCTCATCAAACCCTCGCCGCCGAATCTGCAAGAGCTCTACCTCGGGAGCTTGGAAGCCATCGGCATCGACATGAGCATCCACGACATCCGCTTCGTGGAAGACGACTGGGAAAGTCCGACGCTTGGCGCATGGGGCCTCGGATGGGAGGTTTGGTGCGACGGCATGGAAGTCTCGCAATTTACTTACTTCCAGCAAGTCGGCGGGCACGATTGTCACCCTGTCTCGGGCGAATTGACCTACGGCCTCGAACGCCTCGCGATGTACGTCCTTGGCGTCGATCACGTCATGGACATGCCCTTCAACGACCCGCAAAGCCCTATTGCGCTCTCCTACGGCGACGTCTTCAAGCAGACCGAGCAGGAATACTCGCGCTGGAACTTCGACGTGGCCGACACCGACATCCTTCTCCAGCACTTCAAGGACGCTGAAGCCGAATGCAAACGCATTCTCGACCAAGAGCAGATTGATCCCAAAACCGGCCAGAAAATCATCATGGCTCACCCGGCTTATGACCAATGCATAAAGGCCAGCCACCTCTTCAACCTGCTCGACGCGCGCGGCGTGATCTCGGTCACCGAACGGCAGGCCTAT
>CAZMRS010000047.1:0-9906 GCA_964568435.1 uncultured Boseongicola sp.
GGAGCGGATAAGAACCGAGGGCGCGTTGTCTACGCATGCCTTTGACACGAAAATCGAAGGCAAAAAGGAAATGTGGTCGCGTCCACCGCACAAGCTGGCGCTCGATTACATGTGGTACACCGGCGAATTGGCGACGTGCCATCGGGTGGGGTTTACCAAGTACTATGACCTTTCTGAGCGGATCTTTCCGGACGATTGGAAGGCGAAATGCCTGGACGATGCTCGGCAGGTCGACTGGCTTTGCAACGCCGCACTCGATCGAATGGGGTTTGGTTCGCCCGGTGACATTCAGCGGTACTGGGATGCTGTCGCGCGCCCGGAGGTCGGTGAGTGGGCTGAATCGAACGCTTCGAATCTCGTGCCGGTTGAGGTGCAAGGTGCCGACGGCACTTGGGCGGCGACCTTGGCCCCGCCGAACATCGAAGAGAGGGTTCAGACGCTCGCTCCTCCCACGTCGCGCCTTCGCATATTGAACCCTTTTGATCCGGTCATTCGCGATCGCACGCGGTTGAGCCGATTGTTCGGGTTTGATTATCGGGTCGAGATGTTCGTGCCTGCTGCGAAACGAATTTGGGGATATTACGTGTTCCCACTGCTTGAAGGGCATCGGTTCGTCGGGCGTGCCGACATCAAGGCAGACCGCAAGGCCTCCACTCTTACAGTTTCCAACTTGTGGCCGGAGCCACGTGTTCGCTGGGGCGAAAACCGCCACGAAAAGTTCGACGCCGAGCTGGAACGCCTTCGCCGCTTCGTCGGAGTTGAGCGGATTGTGCGCCTGGACAGAGCGGCTTAGCACGAAAACGCGTTCTGTTGTCGCTAACAGAGACGGAAGTGACCTTGCCCCCCCGTTGTGCGCCCGATAGGACGAAGGCACGCTTAAGCCCATAAGGATCCTCAAACCATGGCCGACGCCCCTGAATTTCACGACAGAATGTTATCATTGGGCCTTGGCCGGGTATCAGAGGCGGCCGCGCTCGCTTCTGCCCGACTGATCGGTCGCGGCGACGAAAAAGCGGCTGACCAAGCCGCAGTTGATGCGATGCGAACGCAGCTGAACAGGCTGGATATCAGCGGTGTTGTTGTCATCGGTGAAGGCGAACGTGACGAAGCACCCATGCTCTACATCGGCGAGGAAGTCGGCAGCGGCCGGGGCCCGGAAGTGGATATCGCTCTCGACCCGCTCGAAGGTACGACGCTGACCGCCAAGGACATGCCCAATGCGCTGGCAGTCATTGCGATGGGTCCGCGCGGCACGATGCTGCACGCGCCGGACACCTATATGGATAAGCTCGCGATTGGGCCCGGGTTCCGTCGAGGCGTTGTCACCATGGATATGTCGCCTTCTGAACGGGTGAACGCTCTGGCGGCGGCAAAGGGGTGTTCGACCGAGGACATCACGGTTTGCGTGCTTGAGCGCCCACGGCACGAGGACATGATTGCCGAACTTCGCACCACCGGTGCTGCCATTCGGCTTATTACGGACGGCGATGTTGCGGGTGTTATCCACTGCGCCGAACCATCTACTGGCATTGACATGTACATGGGATCGGGTGGCGCTCCGGAAGGTGTGCTGGCTGCGGCGGCATTGAAGTGCATGGGCGGTCAGATGTTTGGTCGGCTGACCTTCCGCAATGACGACGAGCGCAACCGAGCGAAGAAAGCCGGTATCGTGAACCTCGACCGGGTTTATACACGCGATGACATGGTGACTGGTGACGTGATTTTTGCGGCCACTGGCGTGACGGATGGCTCGATATTGCCGGGTATTAAGCGTGAGCCCGGCATTTTGACGGCAGAAACCATCCTCATGCGGTCAAAGACCGGATCTGTCCGCCGCATGAACTATCGTCACCCCATCGAAACTTGACCGGTTCGAGCGCGGATTTCTTAGGTGTCACCGCCTCTCTGACCGGGCGGCGCTGGGTTGGCCCCAGCGAGGAAACCTTGCGCCTATCCGACGCGATGGAGCAGCAAACGCGCCTGCACCAATCGCTGTGCCGTATACTTGTTACGCGTGGGGTTGCGCCTGACGAAACCGAACATTTTCTTGCGCCCGCTTTGCGCGACCTTCTCCCCGATCCAATGAGCATTTTGGATATGGGGTCCGCTGCTGAGCGATTGCTGGCGGCGATCGAAGGGAAGGAACGCATCGCAATCTTCGCGGACTACGATGTGGACGGGGGCGCGTCGGCAGCTTTGCTGCTTGACTGGCTGAGACAATTGGGGCGCGATGCAACGCTTTATGTCCCGGACCGGATCGACGAAGGATATGGACCGAATGAGCCGGCGATGCGGGAGCTTGCTTCCGGGCATGATCTGATTGTTTGCGTCGATTGCGGCACATTGAGTTTCGATGCAATCGCCGCCGCAAAAGGCGCCGACGTCGTTATACTGGATCATCACTTGGGTGGAGAAACGCTACCGGATGCTTTGGCTGTCGTGAACCCGAACCGCCAGGATGAAACCGGAGAATTGGCCCATCTTTGCGCAGCCGCCGTCGTGTTCCTTGTGCTCGTCGAAGCCAATCGACGGATGAAGCGACAAGGCGGGACGGGCCCTGACCTGATGGGTATGCTGGATTTGGTTGCGCTCGCGACGGTTGCAGACGTGGCTCCCCTGGTTGGCGTCAACCGGGCGTTTGTTCGCCAAGGTCTGAAGGTGATGGCGCGGCGCGCACGACCCGGCCTTTCTGCTCTTGCCGATGTTGCCAATCTCTCAGCACCTCCTTCTGCCTACACTTTGGGCTACGTCTTTGGACCGCGCGTGAACGCCGGAGGACGCGTCGGCAGAGCCGACTTGGGCGCGCGATGCCTTTCCGCAATTGATCCACACGAGGCTGCGAGCCTTGCCGAGAAGCTGGACGCCTTGAATGCGGAACGCCGCGAGATTGAGGACGCTGTGCGAGAAGCCGCGCTTGCCCAGGCGGAAGAACGTGGTTTGGACGCGCCCCTTGTCTGGGCGGCTGGGGAAGGTTGGCACCCTGGTGTTGTTGGCATCGTCGCCTCGCGCCTGAAAGAAGCGACAAACAGACCAGCCGTAGTGATCGGACTTGATGGAGATGAAGGGAAAGGATCAGGTCGCTCCGTCACGGGCGTGGACCTTGGACACGCCGTCCAGAAACTCGCCCTTGAAGGCGCGTTGTTGAAGGGTGGCGGGCATCGGATGGCGGCTGGACTTACCGTTCAACGCGATCAGTTGGACAGCGCGATGGAGCACCTGTCGGAGCTTCTGGCAAAACAGGGCGCGGGCAATGTCGGACCGCGTGACTTACGCTTGGACGGCACTTTAATGCCCGGCGCAGCAAGCGTCGATCTGATTGAGCAAATTGAAGCCGCCGGACCATTTGGCCAGGGCGCCCCTGCCCCACGATTTGCTTTTCCGGATACGCAGATCGCATTTGCGAAACGCGTCGGCACATCGCATCTGAAGCTCACATTGAGTGATGGTTTGTCCGGCCGACTGGATGCTATAGCATTTGGTGCCTTCGACACTGATCTTGGGTCCACGCTGGAAAACCACGGTGGCGCGCGCTTCCATCTGGCTGGTCGGCTGGAGATCAACCATTGGAGCGGGCGGCAAATTCCTCAGTTGCGTCTTGAAGACGCCGCGCCTGTTTCCTGATGAGCCAGAAGCGACTGATCGTCTTTGCGGGGCGACCGGGGGTTGGGAAAACGACCCTCGCCCGCGCTTTGGCAACCGAGTTTGGGGCCCTTTATCTGCGGATTGCCAGCATCGAGGACGGTTTGCGCGCATCGGCCCTGAATATCACCGACCTAATGGACGGAGGGTACGCGGTCGGTCGAGAACTGGCGACCGATGCGCTTCTTATGGGACATCTTGTCGTGGTCGACGCCGTGAACCCCGACCGCGAATGCCGACAGGGCTGGGACGCGGTCGCGAGCGACACCGAGGCCGAGATCAATTGGGTTTTTGTCACGTGCTCAGATGCCGACGAACATCGCAGGCGCATCGCTGAACGGCACCAAAGCGGACGAAAACGAGGCGCGGACTGGAGTGAGATCAGCACGCGCAATGTGGAGGGACCGGGAAAGGATTGGCTGACCGTAGACACAGCGGATATGCCGGTCAGCGAAACTATGTCGCGAATAGCCAAAGCTCTTCAGATCTCGCGGAGATAAGGAACAGGCAGCGGGCAAAAGAAACCGAAAGAATCCTCTTGCCTCTCTCTATCAGTTTGCCTAATTAGCGGCGCACACACCGTGGCCCGTTCGTCTATCGGTTAGGACGCCAGGTTTTCAACCTGGAAAGAGGGGTTCGATTCCCCTACGGGCTGCCATTTCTCAAACATTGCCTTTTCCCCTTATTGTGGGGAGTTATTGCGTCCGGAGTTGGTGCGAGATTGGGTTCAAGTGAGCGGCGAAGCGGTGTCGAATTGCCGACTGCGGCCGGACCAGAAATGGCAAGTGATGGTCGCCATTCCCGGGGTATGCGCTGCACGTTTTTGGGAAACGGGCTGTCAATCAAACGCTGCAGACGTCGGGCAAGTCGGTCGCCCTCACCAGATCCAGCCCTCTTATCGTCCAGTTCAAGGACGCCGACGAGGAAGCTCTTGGCAAGAGGAGCAGAAGACTGTGGCAAAGGTTCGCCATGCGGTCACACAGTTCGCCTCGCGCGTTGCGATAGTCGAGGACATGGAGCGGAAGGCTTTGAGAGACTTCGTGAAACGGCTCTCTGCCGAAGAAGGTCTCAAGAACCGCAGAACCAAAGATACCCGGATGACCCACTCCGCATTTTTTGAACTGGGTCGCAGACGACTCCCACGCGCCTGAGGATCAAGTAAACCCGGGCGACAACGTCACGCTGACCGAAGATCTCAATGTTTCCCGAGCGGTCGCAGTGTGTGCCGCGGTTCCAGCCATGCCGCCCGCCCTGGACAAGCAGAGGAGATGTATCAAACACGGCGACACTGCTTCACAACGGACAATCGTATCTGACGGAGGCGTTTAAGATACCCACGGCACAAGTGACCTGGTCCCGAAGCGCAACCGCGAGTTCGATATCAATGTGACTGAGGTCGATTCCATTTTTGCGTGTGTGGTCTCTACCGATCGCGGTTTCTAATCAGATGAACGCTCAAATATCCGACGAGCCCCAGGACCACTAACCAGACTGTGTAGTCCTGGTTATGTGCGTGAATAGCGCTCTGAACATGTGCGAATGCGGGTGTTGCCATGGTCAGGGTCGCAAGAACGGATAGAGTGGTTTTCATAAGGCTTCACCTTTCTTTCTGTGAGTAAGGAATTCTCGGATATCGAGAAGCGATTTTTCGTCCAATGAGACATAGACGAGTGACATGTTGGTGCGTTCGGCAACCATTTCGCCGGGAAAAGCCAGGTAACTCAATTCGCGCGAGCCGAAAGACGGCGACGCTGTGCCAACCTGCCATTCGGTTTTGAGCTGTACGTCGACAAGCTTGAGCGCCTTGTCACCACCCTTCCCCGGACGTTCGAAAGGAACTCCAGCGAGCCGGAGATAGGCCGTTTTATCAGCGGCTTGGACGAAGCCATCGATAAACTGTGTTGCGAGAACCTGAAGCTCCGCCGCCTCATCTTCCGGCGGCAGATGGCTATGAAGATGATCGTCATGGTGATGGTTGTGGCCGATGTGACCGTTCACGATGTCATGTGGCATTGGACCACCTCTTCCCTTCAAATTCGCCATGAGGGATGGTCACTGGCTTATCGATGTGGGCCTTGTGTTTACCCAAGTTCCCTGAGGCTACGAGAGAGCCAAGAACATCTACGATGACGCGGGTGCCCATTAGGGCCGTGATGTCAGATGTGTCGTACGGCGGAGAGACCTCGACGAGTTCCATGCCGCAAATGCCTTCGGCGGCGACTTTCGAGGCCAGTGCGAGCGCTTCGCGCGGAAGGAAGCCGCCCGGTTCGGGCCATCCGGTGCCGGGGACAAACCCGCAGTCGATCGAGTCAATGTCGAAGGACATGTAGACCATGTCGACGCCATCCCAGGCCATCTCCAGTGCCATCTCAGCGGTCTTGTCGATACCCATCTTTTCCATGTCGGACATAGTGATGATATTGGTTTCACGCTCACGCGCGACCTTCACCGCCTCACGCGGCACCTGCCAACCACCAATGCCGACCTGGACGAGGTTCTTGGCGGGAACGTTGGGTAGGTTTGTCGAGTGGAACCACGGGGTTGTATGCATCCGCTCGTCGAGATCCTTTTCCTGGATGTCAGCATGCCTGTCGAAATGTACGATGCCGATTTTCTTCGAGGTACATTCGGCAATGCCACGCACGCAGGGGAACCCGATTGAGTGGTCGCCACCGATCATTATGGGCAACGAGCCCGAGGAAAACACATGACTGACAGCGCGGCTGATCTGGTCGAAGCTTTTTTCAAGGTTTGCCGGGATCGTGAACACGTCTCCTGCATCGCAAAGTGTCATCTGCTCGCGAAGATCGACACCCATTTCATAATTGTACGGCGTATAGAGGGCCGAGATTTTGCGAACGCCCTGTGGTCCAAAACGTGTGCCGGGACGGTAGGTAGTGCCCCCATCAAACGGGATGCCAAGAACGGTTGCGTCATAGTCTTTTACCTCGGTCACATCTTCGGCGTAGGGCGCTTTGAGGAACGTGTTGATTCCGGCGTAGTGGGGTAATTCCCCGCGCGCGAAAGTCGGAATTGATTTGTCTTCAATAGAGTCCGCGCCCGTGAGCCCCATACGCAATGCCCAGCGCCGCTCTTCATCCCAACGCCCCTCAGGCAGGTCCGCTTCGGCTTTCATCGACTTCCAGCCCTGAAGCTTGGTCAGGTCAGGGTGATGGTAGCGCCGCTCGTCTTGGGCGTGATCCGCTGGATGATGTGACCGAGATCGATCACGCGGGTTGAAGAACATGGGTATCCTCCTCGATACGCTGGTATGGGATGCCGCCGTCGCGGGCATCGAAGTCGTAAGTTATGGTCGCGCCGTAGGCGTTGGGATCGGTAGGGTCCCATCGTGGTTTGTCAAAGACCAGGACGCGGTCACCAAGTTTGAAGCCCTCTTCGAGGTCGTGCGTGACCATGAAGACCGTCATGCCGGTTTCGGCGCGAAGCTCGGTCAGGAAGTCATGCATGGAAAGCCGCGTACCCGGGTCCAACGCGCCGAATGGTTCGTCAAGAAGCAGGATGCGCGGCTTCGCGGCGAGCGCCTGTCCGATGGCAAGCCGCTGCTGCATGCCTCCCGAAAGAGTTGCCGGGTACTGATCGGCCACGTGATCCAGACCGATGCGCGCGAGCGTCTCGTCAGCGCGCTTCCGGGCCTCAGTCTTTGCAGCGCCTGAGAACCAACCAAATCGAGAGCGAAAACTTTCGCCTGCAACAATGTTTTCGCGCACGGTCATATGAGGAAAGACAGAGTACTTTTGGAAGACAACGCCTCTATCGAGCCCCGGCTCCACGGCGGGAGGCGCATCGGCCACTCGGATTTCTCCGCGCGTGGGGCGTTCCTGCGCCAGAAGCAGGCGAAGGAACGTCGACTTGCCGCAGCCTGAGGCACCAACGATGGAAATAAACTCGCCTTCCTCGACGCTGACGTTGACGCGCTCCAAAATCGGTCGACGACCGTAGGACTGGAAGATGTCGGTCGCGGTGACGAAACTCATAGACCCGCCTCCGACCAAGGGAACAGCTTTCGCGAAAGATTGCGAAGCGCCAAATCCATCAAGAAGGCGAGAAACGTGATCCAGATCACATAGGTCAGGATGACATCCATCGCGAGGAAGCGACGAACGAGGAAGATTCTGTACCCAAGCCCTTGTTCTGACGCGATGGCCTCGGCCGCGATCAAGAAGAGCCAAGCTGGACCGAGCGACAGACGCACGGCTTGGATGAGACGTGGCATAAGCTGTGGCAGTGCCACGCGAAGGGCGATGACAAGGCTTGAGGCCCCTAGCGTTTCGGCTTTGACGATCGTTTCGCGCGGGATCTCGAGCACGCGCTGGCTGAGATCACGAATGAGAAATGGCAGAATGCCGACGATTATGAGCACGACTTTAGACAATTCGCCCAAGCCGAAAACAATGAACAGAATGGGCAACACCGCCAGCGGCGGGATCATCGATAGGACGGCAACAAAGCCTGCCAGAGCCGCGCGGACATGTGGCAAAAGACCGATCAAAAGCCCAATAACGGTCGCAAGCGCGGAAGCTATCCCTACTCCCAGAACAAGACGCTGCAAACTTGCCGCCGTATCGTGCCAAAGCAGGATGCGGTCGGAACGCCGATCAGGCTGAGTGAAGAGACGCTCCGCCGTCTCCGCGATTGTGGACGGTGCAGGCAGAAGCTTGTCGGATGGGTTTTCTGCCAGGCGAATTTCCGAACCGATGGAGTAGGCCACAAAGGCCAATAGGAAGGGCAAGGCGACAAGTGCTGTTTTCAGCACTACTCCTGGCTGTCGGTTAATAAGCCGCATCGCCTTGCCCCTCGTTTCAAAGTGACCTTACAAAGCGCCGTCAGCGGCCATCTGCATGTAGGTCGTATCGAAACGGAACTGCACGTTGTTTGCATCGCCTGTGGTGGACCCATCAGGGTAAGCGACACCAACGAAGTCTGCAGACGGCGCGCCTTCGCCAAGGATTCCCTTATCGAAGAGGAATTCCGCGACGCTAACCATCGTGCTTGGTAACTCGGCCGATTGGGTGAAGCTCACAGCATCAGCTGGATCATAGAACATCTCGGTCGATGCAAGCTGCGCCTTGTACCCAGCAAGGTCGGTGCCGGACGCTTCGGCCATCGCTGTCAGCACCGCTTCGTCGCCAGCAGCCATCAAACCCATGACCTCGTACCAAGCGCCCACCATGGCCTTGCCAAAATTAGGGTTTGCCTCAAGCGTTTCTGTATTCACGACCATAAGGTCGATAATCTCGCCCGGGATGTCGGAGCTATCGAAGAGCTTAGTGGCATTTGGATCTTCAAGGATGGTCGAGACAAGTGGGTTCCAAGTGACAACCGCTTCTACGTCATCCGTCGAGAACGCTGCGATCATGTCGGCATCAGAGGTGTTGATCACACCATCGAGGTCAGCTTCGCGTAAACCTACGCTATCAAGAGCGCGCGCCAGAAGGTAATGCGAGACTGACAGTTCAACGAGGTTCACAGGCTTGCCGGCAAGGCTGGATAGGTCGCCGTCGCCCTTGACGATCACCGCGTCGTTGCCGTTCGAGAAATCGCCTACAATCAAAGCTGTGGTGTCCACCCCACCGCCCGATGGTATCGACAATGTATCCATGTTGGTTGCGGATACACCGTCAAAGGCGCCTGCCGTATATTGGTTGATGGACTCGACATAGTCGTTGATTTGCACGATCTCGACGTCGATGCCGTATTTGTCGGCCCATTTGTCCATAATTCCGGACTCTTCCAGATACCCCCAAGGCATCCAGCCAACGTAGATCGACCAGGCGACGCGGAAATCTGTTTTTTCTTGTGCGGCCACCGGAGCAGCGAGGCCAATCGATAGGGCCGTCACGCTGATGGCGAGTGTGCGAAGTGCTTGCATGGGAAGTCTCCCTTGGCAGCGTTCCGCCAGAACCGATTGAATTGGGGGATCGAGGCGGAACTTGAGAGATCGATCCCTTCCAATACGCAGTGCTCTCCCGGGATTTTGTCCCGCCGTGTCCCCTGCGGAGTTTGCCGCCTGAGTGGCATCTCTCGGACCAGACCCTCGGGAGGATGAGGCGGAACCCTAGATGCCCTGCTCCCTCCAGAATGTTGTTCAATTTCTGTGAGTCACGGAATTACAGTGTAGAACCTGCCGCGTTTCCGGTTCGCTGCCTGCTTTTGGGGCGCGGAATTAGGCAACTGTCCAAAAATCAGGCGGATCTCACAGGGTTCCGACAAGGAGAGCCAGTTGCTCACGCACTGCTCTCGTACAAT
>CAZMRS010000048.1:0-9735 GCA_964568435.1 uncultured Boseongicola sp.
CCTGCCGCATGTCCTCAACCGCTTTAGGACCTGCATGAATCGCACCCAAAACATCGACCAAGACGACCTGTCGGCCAATACGCGAGAAGTGATCGCGAAAGAACGGTTTCACCACCTCGCGCTTGTAGGACTCGAACCGCCGCGCAAACTCGCGCCCGAGAGAGCCGCGTCGGTAATCGCCTCCGGGTAGGGGCGCAAAGGTCAGAACCGGCGACCCTTTCAGGTCACCCGGCAAAAGAAACCGGCCCGGCGTACAATCTGAATAACCTGCCTCGCGGGCGCTCGTTAGATACCCCGTAAAGGCCTCGGCCAAACCTTTGGCCGCCACTTCGTCCAGCTTTGATCCCGCGTCCACCGACGCCAAAGCATCGCGAAACTTCTCCGCCTCACTCCGGCTTTCAATCCGCGCCAACGTTTCGCGTGACCACGTCTCAAAGTCCTTGTCCAATAATCCAAGGTCCAGCAACCACTCGCCGGGATAATCGACGATATCGATATGAGCCGTATTTGGGCCCGAGAATCCACCCAGCAGCCCATTCGATTGCACTCGTAGGGACAGGCGCAACTCGCTGATTCCAGTCGTGCCGGTCGGCCAGCTTGGTGACGCGCCGGTCAGCTGTCCCAGATGGGACTCGTAATCAAAGCGCGGAACGGTGTCGTCTGGCTGCGGCTGCAACCACGCTGTCTTGATCCGCCCATCCGCCGCAGCTCGAAGCGCTGGCATCCGGCCCTGTGCAATAAGGTTAGCCACCAGCGATGTGATGAACACGGTTTTGCCGGCACGGCTCAGACCCGTGACACCCAATCGGATCACCGGCTCGAAAAATGCCTCGCTGACAGTGTTCACGGTCGTCTCGACGCCCCGCGTCAGCCCATCCGCAATATCGCCAATGATCAAGCTTCACCCTTTCGTTACCGGCCACAAGATAAGAACGGCTGGGTCCAAGTGCCAGATGTGCGGCAACAATTGCACTTGGCCACACAAGCGGTTACCCCGCTGCCATGCCACGTTTCGCCTTCAAAATCGAATACAACGGCCAGCCCTTTTCAGGCTGGCAAAGGCAAGCCGACCAGCCGTCGGTCCAAGGCGCAGTCGAGCAAGCCCTGGCATCGCTTGAAACGAACGTACCGTCCATTGCAGCCGCCGGACGCACCGACGCGGGCGTTCATGCACTTGGTCAGGTCGCACACGCAGACATGAACAATGAATGGGACCCGTTTCGCCTGTCCGAGGCACTGAACTACCATCTGAAACCAGCTCCCGTCGCAATCACTGCATGCGCACGGGTCGCTGATGATTGGCATGCACGATTTTCAGCGGTCGAACGGAATTACATCTACCGCATCGTGAACCGCCGAGCGCCTTTGGTGCACGACGTCGGACTCGCGTGGCGCGTTCAGAAACCTCTCGACACAGCCGCTATGCAAGATGGCGCGAACCATCTGATCGGAAAGCACGACTTCACGACGTTTCGTTCAACGATGTGCCAATCAAACAGCCCGGTAAAGAGCATCGATGAAATCACCGTCTCCGCGGAAGGCCAATCGATAGAGATTCATGTCCGAGCACGTAGCTTCCTTCACAACCAAGTGCGATCCATTGTCGGAACGCTTGAACGAGTCGGAAGCGGCTCGTGGGCACCAGACGATGTGATGACAGCTCTAGAGGCCAAGGACCGCGCCGCCTGCGGTCCAGTGGCACCGCCAGACGGGCTCTATTTGTCGCGTGTTGTGTACAATCCAGACGTATTCGCCTGACTACCGGCTGATTTCGGAACAGAGCCCCAATTGAGGCTTAATCTAAGCCCATTCACCACGCGAAATGACCCTTAACGAGTCCTTAATCCGCCCCGAATCCCCGCCATACCGGTATTCGAAAGTTACTGGAGACGACTAATGAGTGAACTGCTTACCCTGTCCTACGATGGAATTGCCCTCAGCTTCCTGTCCTGCCTTGTTCTGCGCGAAATCATCATGGCGACGATCCCTAGCAAGGGCTTCCGCGCCGCCGCCTAATTCGCGGGCACGCCAAACGTAAGATTGGCCCAAAGGCTTTCCCAAGCCACATTGCGATCAATGTAAATCTGATCGACCGGCTCCCGCAGAACGACGGCGTCCAGCATATAGTTAGAGCCAGGATTGACCGGCACGGTCGCCACTCCATCCCCATCCGTCCGCACCGTCGAAACTGTGACGTCTCCATCTTCGTTGCGCTCGAAAATCTCGATCTGTTCGTTCCGGCGCGGCTCACCCTGGTACAGCAATCGCACATCAATACCGTCAGTCATGTCGTCGGTGTAAGGGTTTTCCAAGGCGACAATCTCGGTCTCAAGCCCCGCGACAATATCCGTTCCGGCGGACCCACCAACACCGATCAACGACTTGGCGTACCGGGAATAGACTTCGCGCACATTGTCCTTCGACAAACCCCGGGCATCATGCGCCTCCAGTGTCCACTCAGCATCCTTGTGCTCTACGAAGGCAACAAATTCCTCCCATTCATCCCACTCCAGCCCAAGATCAACGGTTTGGTGCACGACAACCACCAAACCGTCGCCTGGCGCGTCAACGCGCATCGCTGGTCGGTCCCCCAGTCGGCCTTCAACAGCAGCGATACGGCCATCAAAAACGTAATCAAACCGTTCAAAATTGCGCGGCAGATAGGCTTGCGAATTACCCGCAAAGTCCTGCCCGACAATAAGCGCAGCAACGATATCGTCCGACGTCGCAACCTGATGATTTAAAGGCGCGATCCAAAATTCATGGGCCTTGGCACCAAACGAAATACATGTCAGTGATGCGGCAAGGATTAGGGGGCGATACATGGTAATTTCCAACTTTTCATTTTCAGCTTTGAGAGTGGCTCTGTTGGCGCTGCTGTCAACCCTGATCACAATCAACTTCGCGCAAGCGCACGAGGTTCAGCCATCAGTTGCCGACCTTACAATCGACGAAACAGAAGTTGATCTGGAGCTCGACTGGGTGCTTGAAGCTCCGATCGCAGGCCTTGATTTGCAAGGCATTGCCAACACAAACGATGCGGTAGGCGCAGAGGATTACGATGCCCTGCGCAAGTTTGAACCTGCCGGGCTTGAGGCTGCTTTTCGACAGGCTTGGCCAAGTATTTCTGAAGGCGTGACTCTCTCAGCCGGTGACACCACGCTTCCGTTGGAAATTTCCAGACTTCGCATCCCAGAGGTCGGCAACACCGAACTTGCTCGGATTTCCCGCGTCACTCTCACAGCGGCACTCCCAGCCGGCGACAGTGCCATAACCCTGTCCTGGGCTCCGCAATACGGACCGCTTGTCGTCCGCCAACAGGGTGTAGAAAACGGCTATACGGCCTTCCTGATATCTGGTGGGACAACTGACCCCATTCCTCGTGCAGGTAGCGACACACAAACCGGCGCCGAAGCCTTTGTGGAATACATTGGTGTCGGCTTTGACCACATTATCCCGCTAGGCCTCGACCATATCCTGTTCGTTCTTGGCCTGTTCTTCCTGGCGCTGCGTATGGGCCCGCTCTTGTGGCAGATCACGGCATTCACGCTGGCGCACACTGTAACGCTGGCGCTCGGTTCGCTTGGGATCATCGCCATTTCGGGCGATATCGTAGAGCCGCTGATCGCGGTCTCAATCGTGTACGTGGGCGTTGAAAACGTCCTCTCTCGTGGTCTGACACCCTGGCGGCCGTTCATCGTGTTTGGCTTCGGCCTGCTCCACGGTCTTGGCTTTGCAAGCGTGCTTAGCGATTTCGGTCTGGGATCGGCACACTTCGTGCCAAAACTCATCGGATTCAATATTGGCGTTGAAATTGGCCAGGTCGCGGTAATTGCGGCAGCTTTCGTTGCCCTCGGCATTCTCTTTGGCCGCCACAGTTGGTGGCGTTTGCGCATCGCTGGCCCAGTCTCTATCGCGATCGCAGTCATCGCGACCTTCTGGGTATTCGAACGCACAGGCATGATCGACCCCGAAGGCACGATTGCGTTCTTCGCGTTGTTGACAGAAGGCGGACTGGCACCACTCTGGACGACCGTGGCTGTCGCTGCAATCGTTGGCATTTTGACGGCTGCTGTCATGGCAGCGACGGGCCTCGACGCGATGCGCGACGTGGCTGGCATTATCACGTCGTTCATAGCCTTCGTGGGCGTTGTCGCAACGTTCACTTCGGGCGCATACATCCTCTGTGCCGTGCTGATGGGCGTCTGGATTTTGGCCCTTCGCCTCCAGTCACTCGGCGGCCCAGAATCCGAAGCCGCAGAGTGAGCAGACCCGTAGCACTTGTAACCGGTGCCGCCCGCGGCATCGGTCTCGCCACGACCGACCTCTTCATCGAGGAAGGCTGGCACGTCGCAATGATCGACATCGATGCTGCGGAACTCACGAAGGCGGCTCAACCCCGAGAACACGTCACGGCGATCGAATGTGACGTCTCGGACCCACAGGCCGTCGATGAAACGATCGCTAGGGTCGTCAATGAGTTGGGTGGCATCAATGCACTGGTCAACAATGCTGGCCTCGCCGACTTCGGCCCCATCGAAGAGACGACGTTTGCACGCTGGAAAGCCGTGATGGCCACCAACCTCGATGGCCCATTCCTGATGACTCAAGCCGCCACCGATGCTTTGAAAGCCGCGAAAGGCGCTGTCGTCAACATCGCCTCCATATCAGGCTTGCGGGCATCCACCCTGCGCGTGGCCTACGGAACCTCTAAGGCTGCGGTCATCCAGCTCAGCCTGCAACAGGCTGTAGAACTCGGCGAATTCGGCATCCGCGTGAATTGCGTTGCGCCAGGCCCTGTTCGCACAAAACTCGCGATGGCGGTGCACACCCAAGAGATCATCGACGCCTACCACGACGCACTGCCGATGAACCGCTACGGTACCGAACGCGAGATCGCAGAGGCGATTGTCTTCCTCTGCTCAGACCGCGCAAGCTTTATCACCGGTCAGACTCTGGGTGCCGATGGTGGCTTTGAAGCCACAGGCATCGGCCTGCCCGCTTTGCGCAAATAGCCGCCAAAACAGGCTGTTTTTCCTGCTGGACTTCCGCATTGGCCCCGAATCACGCCATGATGCCCCGTCCGGCGCAATAGCACCGGGCAGCGTATGGGTGGTGGTATGAGCAATCGTAAAGACCCGTTTGTGGGTCGAGCTTCAGAGAACAAGGCGACAAAAAAGGCGCGTCAGATGACCGTCTATGACCGCCTTGAAGACGCGCGAAAGCGACGACAGGCCCTTCTGACCGAACGCAATAGCTCAGCTCCAACACCCGTCTCTGCACCACTGGCTTCAAACCAACCGACCCCGCCGAAACCAGTGGAGAGTGAAGCTGGCGCGCCGGAGCAAACTGCACCAAACCCGGCTCCACCCCTAGAACCTGAACAACGCCAACGTCGGCGACAAGTCGGCTATTGGGGCGGCTTGTTCCAGGCGATGGCCGCTGTCTTTGTTATTGCCGCGATCATCGCCGTTTTTGCACGCGGCGACGCCCCTTCGGAGAGCCCGGCGGCGGCCACAGCGCTTGTTCAACCTACGGTCACCACAGAAGCACTTCCGGTAACAACGCCGGCGGCATCGACGACAATCGAACAAAGCGCAGTCATTATCCAATCCAACGCACCTATCTTCCCACAGGAACTGACGGAGCAACCGTTTGACGTTGCCATTGCTCCTTTGGTGCAGCCTGTTTTTCCGGGATCAACACAGCTCGCAGAGCCGTCCGCACAGGACAGTTTGCCAACTGAATTGGATACCATCCCAGCGTTCGAAAGACTTGTTCCGCCGATTGTTCTCACGCGAATTCCCCCGTCGCGCCCTGTGACCGAACCGACAAGTGAGTCTGCTTCCGCTATTGTGCCCAGCGAAAGCTTTGCTGAAGAGACAAACGTCGTTTTGATGGTTCCAAGTTTCGCACCTCAAAGTGATGCTGAAAACATAGTTACCGTCGCAGCCAGAATTGGAGTCCCGGTGGACCAGACTCGGCGACAAGCGATCTCCATTCGCAATACCAACATTCGCTACTACCACGATCAGGATCGCGAGCCGGCCACGCTTCTCGCAGACAACCTCGGCGGCGAAGCCCGCGACTTCACGGACTTCACGCCGCCACCCAACCCCGGCGTTATTGAAATTTGGATGGCGGGACGCGGCGGGCCCGCGCAATCAAATCAGGGGTCAGCGACCGCACGCGGCATCGAAGCCGACCTTGAGGCCCTCAGGAACAGCATTCAGCGCGCGCTGGACATAGCTGCCGGTAATTAACCCGGACTTAGACCCACTTTGCGAGGGGAGGCAGGCTCATCAGCACAGCGTTTGCGTCATGACCAGTCTCAAGACCAAACTTTGTACCCCTATCATAGACGAGGTTGTATTCCGCGTAGAGGCCACGATGAACCAACTGCGCATCCTTGTCGGCTTCTGACCATTCCATATTTTTTCGACGCTCCACCAACGGCAGATAGGCATTCAAAAATGCGCGTCCGACGTCCTGCGTAAAGGCAAAGTCCCGCTCCCAATCACCCGTGTTCAGATCGTCATAGAAAATCCCGCCAACACCCCGCGCACGGCCCCGGTGCGGCACATAGAAATACTCGTCAGCCCACTCTTTATATCGTGGATAGATGTCCTCACCATGGAGATCGCAATGCGCCTTCTGAGTGGCATGAAAATCGGCGGTGTCTTCCTCATACTCGATGCAAGGGTTCAAATCCGACCCCCCTCCAAACCACCAGGCATGGGGCGTCCAGAACATCCGCGTATTCATATGAATGGACGGCACATGCGGGTTCTGCAAATGCGCAACCAGGCTGATACCGCTGGCCCAGAACCGGGGATCTTCCGCCATGCCCGGTATGCCCTTACGTGCAGCCATGGCCATCTGTGCGCGTTCACCTAGAGTGCCGTAAACTGCCGAGACGTTCACACCAATTTTCTCGAAAACACGGCCGCCACGCATCACGCTCATTAGACCACCGCCCGCGTCCGAGCCATCTTCGGAGGTGCGCTTTGTTTCGGTTACTTCAAATCGTCCAGGAGGAAGGTCGGCCGTTGGGCCTTCTGTTTGCGCATCTTCCAGCGCCTCAAACGCTTGAACGATTCCGTCGCGTACTTCACGAAACCACGCACTCGCGCGCGCCTTGCGTTCGTCAAAATTCTCCATACCTACCTTCTTCTTGGCTCAAATATCCCCGCCGGAGGCAACACGCCGGGCCCGGCCCGGCGTCAGGCTAGGGCGTGCGCCGCGGGCGCGCAATTCGAAAGAGTCATCAGTGGGCGGGGGCGTCAACCGCATCAACAAGGGTCCTGCCGCCGTCGACGGTCAAAATCTGACCTGTCATGAAGCCAGAACCGTTTGATGCGAGAAACTGGGCAACTTCGGCCAACTCCGACGGAGCGGCAATACGATTAAGCGGCGTGGAGTCCAAAATCTCCTCTCGGAACTCTTCGTGTTCCTGCAAGGCCCCTTTCAATGACGCCGACATAACAGAGCCCAACGCGATTGCATTTACGCGGATACGTTCAGGTGCCAAAGCCACCGCCATAGAACGGGTCAACTGATCGACAGCCGCCGAACTCACCGAATAAGCCAAAAGGTCCGGCTGCGTACGGCGCGCTGCAATCGACGACAGATTGATGATGGAACCCACGGGTTCATCCAAATCATCCCGTTCAGCCGCTTGCTTTATCATGCGTTTCGCAAAAACCTGGCTCAGGCGGAGCGACGTCATAAGGTTCTGGTTCAATAGTTGCGTCACCGCATCGTCGTCAGAATTCAGCGGATCAGCCGCCAACATTTGCCGAGATCCATTCACGAGGATATCGACGCGATCAAACCGATCGATCGTCGCAGACAGCAAGTTTGCCACATTCAGCTTCTCACGCAGATCGCCGGCGAAATAGCCAGTCGTTCCCTCGTCGTCGTCCTCAACGGCTCCGATTTCCTCGACCAGACGTTCTTCGTCCATATCCGCAAACATAACGTTGGCACCACGCGCCACGAAATGGCGCGCAATTGCCAAGCCAACTCCATTGGCTGCACCGGTGACAACGGCGGTTTTGCCCGCAATAGAAAACGACATGATCCGTTACCCTCTCGAGCGGCGCTTCGGTGATGTGGCGTGGAAAAGCTTGAATGACGGTGTACTGTCCAAAGGCTGAACCTTGTGAAATGCGTCCTCAAGCACCGACTCGTAAGGCAAATGACGGTTCGCCACAAGCCAGAGCCCTCCTTTCGGCTCTAACATCGCTGCCGCAGCACGGATAAAGTCTTGCCCCAAACGGGCGTCAACAGCGCGTCCTTGGTGAAACGGCGGGTTCATAACAACATGATCGACTGCAGATTTCGGCCGGAAAGACAGCGCATCCGTCCAATGAAAACTCGCCCGTGGATCCTTTATATTTCGCCGGGCGGCGTCTAGTGCAGTGTGATCCGCCTCCACCAGATTTACCGATACGACGCCCTCACGCTGCAACACCGCGTCCGACAGATACCCCCAGCCCGCGCCCAGATCGACGACGCGACCCTTCAAACTGTCCGGCAACACCTCCGCCAAGTGTCGACTGGCCGGATCAACGCCATCAGCGGAAAATACACCCGCGCCTGTGTGAAACCGCCCTTCAACCAGGGGCGCCTCATCCACCAACCAATCCGAAAGGTCGGTTTCGGTCACAACAAACAGCTTTCCGTGGGCCTTGGAGATAACCTCACCAACCTCGCCACGCTTTCGCAGGTCTTTCAGACAGGAATCGATGCCGTCAGTTTTTTGTCCGTCCACCACCACCGGGCCTTCGGTCGCTTCAGAAGCCGCTGCAAGAACGCTCCGCGCTTCAGCCTTTGCTCGCGGTAACGAAACAAGAGCCAGCCCGTATGGCCCACCGACGTCTGTCACGACATCGTAGCCCTGATCGAGAAAAAACCGATGATCCGGGTAATGGCGCTGAACGACCTGAACCCGATCCTTGGGGAGCGCAGAAAGGTCATCGCCGCGCACAGCGCCAACGACAACAATCCGCCCGTCCTCGGGCAGCTCGATCGCACCGCTTTCCAGCGCAAGTCCAAGCCGAGTGCTGTTCATCCCAAAAGCCGGACGCGAACTTCGCGCCCTACTCCTTTTCCATGGTGCATTGCAGAGGGTGCTGATGGCGGCGCGCAAAATCCATCACTTGCGCGACTTTCGTTTCTGCCACCTCAAACGAGAACACCCCAACAACCGCCAGACCCTTCTTGTGAACCGTCAGCATGATCTCAAATGCCTGAGCGTGGCTCAGCCCAAAGAAACGCTCCAAAACGTGGACCACAAACTCCATAGGCGTGTAGTCGTCGTTCAGAAGCATCACCTTGTATAGCGGCGGCTTTGCGGTCTTCGGCTTGGTGTCAGTAAGGACACTTGTATCGCCGTCACCGTCGCCCGGCTTGTCCGTCTCAGCCATCATATGCAATGTGCGGGGTATCACGCGGCCTCATCTCGGTCGTGTTTCTAGCCGCACAATATATGCGAAAGCGCTGCGGTGAAAAGGGGCGGGCAAAGGGAAAACCGCAAAGATGCTTAAGACTCTCTGTTTTGATGCCGATGACACGCTCTGGCACAACGAGCGTTTTTTCCAAATGACACAGGCCCATTTTGCGACTCTCCTCGCGGATTATGTGGAAAGCGATCATCTCGCCGAGCGCCTTCTGGAAGCAGAAAGGCGCAATCTCGGGCGCTATGGCTTTGGCATCAAGGGCTTCGTCCTC
>CAZMRS010000049.1:0-9630 GCA_964568435.1 uncultured Boseongicola sp.
AACTGGCGCTTTTGAACGCAGCCAGATAGGGACATCGCATGCGGAGAGAGAGCCACAGTTTAGAGTGGGAACCCTTCCACATCTTTGGAGCCGAGCGTGCCAGCCGATGGCTCGTGATTTGCGATCACGCGACCAACCGAGTTCCGGACTGGGTTAATTCGGGCGATCTCGGCATTGCGGCCAATGATATGGCGCGCCACATCGCGTTTGATGTTGGAGCAGCGGGCGTGGCGATACGGCTGGCCGAGCGACTTGGTGCGCCCGCAATCTTGTCGAATTTCTCGCGTCTCGTCATCGATCCCAATCGTGGCGAAGACGACCCGACATTGGTTATGCAACTTTATGACGGGACGATTATTCCGGCCAACAGAGGCATCTCGGATGACCTCATACTTGAACGTCTTAACAGGTGCTACAGACCCTACCATCGCGAAGTCGCCTCCTACGCCGCACGACGCGATGACACCGTCATAGTGTCGGTGCATTCCTTCACAGCACAGTTTCGAGGCAGACCGCATCGCCCATGGCACTGCGGTCTTTTGTACGCTGATGATACGCGTTTATCGTTGCCCTTGATCGAACTTCTAAAAGATATTCCGGGGCTCGTTGTAGGTGCGAACAAGCCTTACTCGGGACATCTCGAAGGGGATACGATTTTCCGGCACGCTCTTCAAAAACGCCGTCAGAACACGTTGATTGAGATCCGCAATGACCTGATCGAGACTGATACCGGGCAGGTCGAATGGGCGAACAGATTCGCGGAATTATTGCCCCGCGCACTCGAAATGGCAGAACAGAAAGAGGCTGTATGATAAGTATTGACGAAAAGACACAGATCGAGCTCGAGGCAGCTGCGTTTCGTCGCCTCCAGCACCATTTGATGACAGAACGCACCGACGTACAAAACATTGACCTCATGAATCTTGCAGGTTTCTGTCGAAACTGCCTTTCACGCTGGTATCAAGAGGCTGCCGCCGAACGGGGCATAGAACTTTCAAAAGACGAAGCCCGAGAGACATTCTATGGAATGCCCTATACCGATTGGCGTGATCAATTTCAGACCGAAGCCAATGCCGACCAAAAAAGTGCCTTCAATACGGCGTTTGCAGAAAACGTGCTGGGTAAGAAAGACTGACCGAAGACACCGCTAAAGCGCAGCTGCCCGGGCGCCTTCGGAATTCAAATGCGGCCACCAAGTGGAAAGTACCTCCGAAAGCAACGTGGGCTTGCCGAACAGAAATCCTTGAAATCGATCGCACCCCATCGCTATCAGAAGATCGGCCTGTTCCTGGGTTTCGACGCCTTCAGCGGTGACTTTGATGTCCATGGCGTGCCCCATGTCTATGATCGAACGCACAATTGTGGCCGACCGCTTTGAATTGCATATGTGGGTTATCAACCGACGGTCAATTTTCAACCGATCCGGCGCAATCAGATCCAGCCCAATTATGGACGCATGGCCACTGCCAAAGTCATCCAATTCGATCGACACGCCCGCGTCTCTTAACGCATCCAATTGAAGCGCGGTTGCGTGATCAGCGTCATCCAGAAGGATCGACTCCAGTAGCTCGAATGCCACCAGCCCTGGATACGCCGCCACTCGCTGTGCGGCATCAAGAATGCCGGGCGATACAAGACGCTCATGTGAGACGTTGAAAGATAGCGAAGGGGCTTCTCTTGTCGAAAACGCTCGACTGCATTCTTCGAACGCTTTCTCGAAGATAATTCGATCAAGTTTATCGACGACCTCAAGATGCTCGGCAATGGGCATAAACTGATCTGGACCAACGTAGCCCTTTTTGGGGTGTTTCCATCTTGCGAGCACTTCCAGGCCCACTGGCGCTCCGGACTCTGCATCAGTTTGGACTTGATAGAACGGCACGATCTCTGATGCTTCCAGACCTCGCAGAAAGTCGTCTGACATCGATTTTGTGCGAACCATTTCAAAATAATCTTCTGCGTCGAACCTCCGGGCGCGCCCACGCCCCAAGGATTTCGCCTTGTAAAGCGCGATATCTGAGTCTGTAAGCAAGTCCTCTTCGCGTGAGACATCCGTCGATGCGATACCGACGCTTGTACCAACTCGAAATTCATGGCCTTCGAGCAACAAAGGTTTCGTGAAGGCTTGCACAATATTGTCAGCCAAGTGAGCTGGCCGTTCCGCGAAATCGTCCGCACAATGACAAACCACGACAAACTCGTCTCCACCGACCCGCACCAGTACATCGTCATCAGACACAAGCGACTTGAGTTTGTTAGCGACCGTTTTCAACACCATGTCACCGACCGCGTGCCCACGTGTGTCGTTGATTTGCTTGAATCTGTCCAAATCGATTTGAATGGCGGTGACTTGACCTCCAACCTCACGCCTGGCGGCAAGCATTCGATTTAGCTCTTCGATCATATAGCGTCGGTTGCCCAACCCCGTGAGGGCATCGTGATATGCTTGGTGGTGCGCAATCCGATGCGCCTCTTCAAGTTGTTGGGCATAAGACTCTCTCGCGACACGTTCATTTTCAAGTTCAGTGATGTCCGTTCCGATAACGAGCGTGTCACCATCCGAAGTCCGCGACGATATTGCCTTGTGGACACGCCCGTCCGTAAATCGGGTAATGTCCTGTAATGGACCACCCTTAATGCGCTCGGTCGCGTCCCTTGCCCAGTTTTCTTCGTCGTCTATCGCATCAGCAAACAGGCCCGATCTGGCTGCAGACAGCAAAAAATCGTCCAACTGGGTGCCGGGCTCCAATGGTTCATCTCTTCCCATAAGGCTAGGGGCGAACGCGGCATTGCTGACGACCAATCGGTAGTTTTTGTCCCAAATGGCAAAGGGCCCCTCGAGGCCATTGATCGCCGACAGCAGACGATCTTGTATACGATCCATCTTCGCCAAGGCCTCGTCGCGCTCGCTCAAGGCACGCATCGCGGCAAACTCGCGCGTCTTCTGTAGCGTCAGATCATGGTACACAGCGAGCGAATACCGCCCCTCGCTGCCCAAAACGACATTGAGCAGCAAGCTTATCCAGACCTTCTGGCCTTCCTTTGTGATGCAAAACGTCTCCACGCGGATACGACGTTCTCCGGCGTCAAACCGCGGTCGGACTGTTTTCACAAATTCATCGTAGTAGTCTGGATGGTGAATGATACGCACTCTCTCGCCGACGACATCTTCAGGCGTGTACCCAAACAACTTTGTGTAGGCATCATTCACCCACACAACCCGCGCTTCATCGTCGTCAACCCCACGATGCGCAACCGCAATTGCGTCGCCCGAGAGCGACGCAAAAGACGCAATAATTCTGTTAAGCTCATCCAAGTCAGGGACGCCCTCGCCTACGCAAGAGCATCCCTAAGTCTTGAGTTTTAATGGATTCCTAAGCCTGATCGCCGCAAAAAGGTTGCATTCTAAGCAATCTAGATTGCTGTCTTACGGCTCTCGTCCAGGTAAATCTCGCGAAGACGAGCAGCCACAGGTCCAGGCACTCCGCCACGCAGCGCCGCTCCGTCAATTTCAACCACCGGCATAACGAAGGTCGACGCGGATGTGATGAATGCCTCATCAGCCGCTTGCGCCTCCTCGATTGTAAATGCCCGTTCTTCGACAATCATCTGAGCTTCTTTGGCGAACCGCAGAACTGCCGCGCGCGTAATACCGTGTAAGATATCGTTCGACAGATGTCGCGTGATGATCTTGCCATCTTTGACGATGTAAGCGTTGTTTGATGTCCCCTCGGTCACCTGACCATCTTCCACCATCCATGCATCGTCACATCCGGCGGCTTTCGCCATCATCTTGCCCATTGATGGGTAAAGCAACTGGACGGTTTTGATATCCCGGCGCGCCCAACGCTGGTCTTCGATGGAAATGACCTTCAGGCCGACTTTCGCCGTCGGGCTGTCTGCAATGGACTTAGATTGCGTGAACAACACAAGCGTCGATGGAACTTTGGACGCATCCGGGAACGCAAAATCACGGTCGGCGTCGGCGCCGCGCGTGACCTGCAAGTAGATCATACCCTCAGTCAGTTCGTTCTTTTCCATAAGCGTACGATGGATCGTCAAAAGCTCGTCCATCGTAACTGGCGCGGCCATATCAAGTTCTGCAAGAGACCGCTCCAGACGTCGCGCATGCCCATCAAAATCGAGCAATTTGCCCTCGAGTACGCTGGTCACCTCATAGACGCCGTCCGCAAACAAAAAACCACGGTCGAAAACCGATACCTTGGCGTCTTCTTCAGAAACGTAGTCACCGTTGACGTAGACGATGCGGCTCATGTGCTGTGTCCTCTTAATCAGATCGTTTGTCGCTAGCGCCACCCGCGCACGGTGACAAGTCTCAGTTTGGAATCTTCGAACAACCAAAGTTGAATTTTATCAGGTTCCGTCGCTGCTGGTTCATCCCCACAGTTCCGCCGACGGTGCGTGCACTCCGTCAGCGTCGAACTTCAACGGAGGCTCGCGATCTTCCGCGAGCAACAACGGACCATCCAGATCAACGACCACGGCATTTTCAACCAATAACGTTGCCGGAGCCATCGCCAGCGATGTTCCGACCATACATCCAACCATGACGCCATAGCCGTCTTGTTGCGCCGCAGATTTCAATGCCAACGCCTCAGTAAGGCCGCCCGTCTTATCCAGCTTGATGTTTACAATGTCGTACTTACCCCTGAGGCCGGGCAAAGACGACCGGTCATGGCAGCTTTCATCGGCGCATACCGGAAGCGGCCGCTCGATTTCCGCCAACATATCGTCTGAACCCGCCAGCAAAGGCTGTTCGACGAGCAGAACACCTAACCTCACAAGATGGGGCGCCAGATCAGAATAAACGTCCGCGCTCCACCCTTCATTGGCGTCCACAATGATATCAGTCTTTGGCGCTCCGCGACGTACTGCCTCCAGTCGCGCCATATCATCAGGCGTACCAAGCTTGATCTTCAAGAGCGGACGATAGGCGTGTCGGCGTGCGGCTGCCTCCATGTTTTCAGGCGTATCAAGCGACAGCGTAAAGGCCGTTACCACGGGACTGGGTGAAGCTTGACCAGCGATATTCCAAGCCCGCCGCCCTTCTTTTTTCGCGGCTAGGTCCCAAAGTGCGCAATCAACGGCATTTCGTGCGGCGCCCGCCGGTAAGGCATCCTGAAGATCAAGGCGCGATATATCCTGCGGCAGCGCCGCGATCTGAGCCGCGACGCTCTCCATTGTCTCGTCGTACCGCGCGTATGGTACGCACTCTCCACGTCCAATGTGCTCTGCCTCTCGCACTGTGACGGTCAGAACATTGGCCTCTGTACGTGACCCTCTCGAGATAGTGAATGCCTCCGCAAGTCGGAAAGATTCGTGGGCAACAGACATGGTGCGCAAAACGGGAGGTTCCTTTTCTCGGCGCTGTAGGTCTGACGGGGATCATGCCCCGCTCAGTCCATATGTTCAGCAAACCTTGGTGAGATTAGATCGCCGCGAGCGCGTCAACAAGACGGCTTGCTCCATGCCGGTACGGGTCAACCGTGGGCAAGCCCATGCGATCCTCGATCTCGTTGCAAAGAGCCGTTGCCTCTTCGTCGGAAAGGGCTTTGGTGTTAACCGAAATGCCCGCCACGACACAGTTGGGATTTGCAATCCTTGCCAATGGCAACGCCATGTCGCGCAGATCTTCCAGCTTTGGCAAACCGTAGTCTGGCAATCCACGCATATGGGTCCGCGTCGGTTCGTGAGCGAGAATTAGTGCGTCCGGCTGACCGCCATGGATAAGCGCCATTGTCACGCCAGAATATGAAACGTGCCAAAGGCTGCCCTGTCCCTCGATGTGATCCCAGTGATCGGCGTCATTCTCGGGGGTGAGCCACTCAACCGCACCTGCCATAAAGTCAGCAACCACAGCATCAAGCGGTACGCCTTTACCGGTAATCAAAATACCTGTCTGACCAGTCGGACGGAACGTCGACTTCATGCCGCGTTTCTGCATCTCGGCATCTACAGCAAGGCCCGTGTACATCTTACCAACCGAGCAATCTGTGCCAATCGCCAGGCACCGCTTGCCGGAACGCTTCTTCCCGTTGGCGATGGGATAAGCAACTGTTGGAATACGCACATCGTGGAGGGTCGCGCCAGTCCGCGCCGAGGTTGCTTTGAGCACCTTCTCGTCGCGCAGAAGATTGTGCAGGCCACTGGCAACATCGAAACCGATCTCCATGGCCTCCGCCAGAACCTTAATCCAAGCGTCGGAAATAACGCCGCCTCGGTTGGCTACGCCGACAACTAGCGTACGTGCACCTGCATCGTAGGCTTCCTGAAGAGACATGTCAGGAGCGCCCACGTCGGCGTTGCAGCCATCCATGCGGAACTGCCCGACAACGCTGTCCGGATTCCAGTCCTTGATGCCTTGCGCGACTTTGGCGGCGAGGTTGTCGTGGGCGTCGCCTAGGAAGAGAAGGTATGGTGTGCGAATCATGTTGGGTCCCCCGTGAATTCGAAGCAGAATGTACGGCCGATCATAGAATGTGTTTGCAATCTTCCCGCCATTTGCCGCTATGTGACGAACTTTCTTCGCCAAACTTAGATTTCATCGAAGATTCTTGCGTGAATTAACCAACAACGAACTTTTCTGCACCTGCAAAACAGCGCTTGAACGGATTTGCGCAACAAAATATCAGATCGAAAAACCGAAACGAAAGAAAGTTACTCGTATGTCATTCCGCATTCAGCCAGCGGCACCGGCGCGTCCGAACAGATGTCAGCTCTTTGGCCCGGGATCGCGTCCCGCGATCTTCGAGAAGATGGCGGCATCGGATGCGGACGTCATCAACCTCGATCTAGAGGACTCGGTTGCTCCGAAGGACAAGGCGGATGCGCGCAAGAATATCATCGCCGCAACACATGATGTCGATTGGGGCAATAAGTACCTGACGGTACGGATCAACGGCCTCGACACACCCTATTGGTACCGCGACGTTGTCGACCTGTTGGAAAACGCGTCGGACCGGCTGGATCAGATCATGATTCCAAAGGTTGGTTGCGCGGCAGACGTGTACGCTGTGGATGCCCTCGTCACAGCCATCGAAACCGCAAAAGGACGCAAGAAACCGATCACCCTCGAGGTCATTATCGAGACAGCCGCAGGTATCGCGCACGTGGAAGAAATCGCAGCAAGTTCTCAACGTTTACAGGCGATGAGCCTTGGTGCGGCGGACTTTGCAGCGTCGATGGGCATGCAAACAACCGGCATCGGCGGCACCCAGGAAAACTACTATATGCACCGCGACGGCGAGAAGTACTGGTCTGACCCCTGGCACTGGGCGCAGACGGCGATCGTCGCGGCGTGCCGCACCCACGGCGTGCTGCCGGTTGATGGACCCTTCGGCGACTTCTCGGACGACGAAGGCTTCCGCGCACAAGCAAAAAGATCAGCGACCTTGGGCATGGTTGGCAAGTGGGCCATTCACCCCAAGCAGGTCGCGCTGGCGAACGAGGTTTTCACCCCTTCGGACGAGGCAGTCACCGAAGCGCGTGAGATCCTCGCCGCAATGGAAGAAGCACAAGCCACGGGGGCTGGCGCTGCCGTTTACAAAGGCCGGTTGGTGGACATCGCGTCGGTACGCCAAGCCGAGGTTATCGTGCGCCAAGCCGAGATGATCGCAGCCGGTTAACCCGAAATTAGGAAACCGCCCGAATCCGGGCGGTTTCGCGTTTGCAGCATCCATTTCACGCCACATCGGTATCGCGTCGGTATAACGTCGGTATTACGTCGGTGCGACCGTTCGCACCTATTTCCAAATCGTTAATGGAAACGCTTACCTGTCCCGCTCTGGTTCCGGGTCGCCGCGGTTGATGAGGCTTTCGATTTCCGCCATGACACTGTCTGGTAGCGGGCCATGCTCGATGGCACCTGCGGTGTCGCGGATTTGATCGGGCGTCCGTGCTCCCGGCACAGGGAAGTTCTTTTCAGACTTGGCCCAAAGCCACCCCAAAGCGCCTTGCGTCAAAGTACGTCCTCCGGTCTGAAGCAGTTCACGAACAGCATCCAACATACTGAGGAACTCGGCGCTCGGACGGCCATCTTCAAAGTAGGCCAGCCACGTCTGACCGCTGGCACGCACATCCCCTTCCGGCAGCTTGGAGGCGGCATCAAACTTGCCTGTGAGCAGCCCCATCGCAAGCGGAGAGCGGATGAAGGCGACAAGGTCGCGCTCGGCTGTGGCAGACTGGATACGAACGGGATCGAAAAAGACATTCATCGCGTGTTCACAGGCTCCAAAACCGGCGTACCCGTCCAAGGAAACAAGGTTATCGGTGTAGTCCGTGCTCCATCCATAAGTTCCGACTTTGCCGGCGTCATGCGCCTTGGTGACCTCGTCGAACATGGGCAGTGCCTTTGCAACGTCCAAGCTGTTCAGATGCAGAAGCAGAACATCAATTCTATCGCGTTTTAGTCGACGCAGGCTCGCCTCGATCGCCGGAAGAACACTTGCCGGATCGGTGTTCTGACCGGTGATGCGGCGAGCACCCTCTTCAATGTCGAGACCAAACTTCGTCACAACCAGAACGTCATCACGGTTGCCGAGAATTTCACCCAACAGCTTTTCGGAGTGTCCGGCCCCGTAGGCTGGCGCCGTGTCGAATAGCTTGATGCCCGCATCAAGCGCTGCATCGATAGTCGCGCGGCTTTGGGCATCGTCACTTCTGGAATAGCCAATAGACATGTCGCCGCTGAACATATCGCCGCCGATCTGCCAGCAGCCCATACCGACAGGTGGAATAGTGTGATCGAGCAATTTCATTTCGGTGCTCCTTTTTAAATGCTGACTTTAAAGTGCCTGCAAGGCCATAGAACGTAAATGAAATATAATGTAATAATCTTTTCATGGATGAAATGAACTTTGATTGGGATGATCTGCGGCTTTTCCTTGCCGTTGCGCGAGGCGGCGGGTTGGCGAAGGCGGCCACTGAAACCGGAAAAAGTGCACCGACATTGGCACGCCGAATGCTCGACTTTGAGCGTCACATGGGACGTGAGCTGTTTCGCCGTCACGCGCGGGGATACGACCTGACCGAAGAAGGACGCGCACTGCTGAACGATCTTGCAGGCGTAGAGGCCGCGATCTCTCCTGTTGTTGATACGGGGCGTTCCGCACGCCCCGTTGTCAAAGTGTCCGCCGGAGCATGGACCACCTTGCATCTTTGTCGGAATGCCGAGCGCATTGCCAGCGACGACAGCGTGGCGGTGCGGTTTATTGCGGCCAACCACGACATGGACATTCGGCACCGGGACGTGGTGATCGGCATACGCAATCGCCGCCCTGAGGCCATTGGTCTTGCGGGCCGGCGGTTGGGGCGTGTGGGGTTCGCGGTTTACGCCCAGAGTGCTGGAGTTGCGCGTTGGGCCCGGTTGATGGGCGGAACGCCGTCGGCGCAATGGACGATGGACGCGACGCGCGGTCAGGCCGCGATTGAAGTCACCGACGCGCGGAACCTTCTTGATCTGGTCGAAAGTGGTGCCGCGCGCGCTGTTCTGCCTACCTTCGTGGGTGACGCCATCTGGGGGATTTCGCGCGTTTCGGCCGAGATTGACGAGCTTGCGCATGATCGCTGGCTGGTGAGCCATGACGAAGAGCGGTTTGAACCGGCGGTGAG
>CAZMRS010000050.1:0-9608 GCA_964568435.1 uncultured Boseongicola sp.
GTCATCTTGTCTGGGTTGAACGGCTTTTCCAGAAAGTCGAACGCACCAACGCGCATAGCTTCAACCGCCATCGGGACATCGCCGTGGCCGGTGATCATAATCACCGGGAGTGCGGAATCGACGCCCATTAGACGCTTCAGGAAAGCCATCCCGTCCATGCCGGGCATTTTGATGTCGCTGACAACCACTCCGGGATACTCAGGCCCAAGATTTTTCAGAGCGTCTTCCGCACTTGGAAAAGTCTCGGTGTCGAACCCGGAAAGTGCCAGCCACTGACTGATGGACTGCCGCATGTCCTGCTCGTCGTCGACAATCGCAATTTTCATAGCCTGAGCCATAGTCGTTTCCTCGGTCTATTCGGCTGCCTGCCCTGCTGCCGCACTGGATAGAGGGAGGCTGATCTCAAAGACTGCACCGCCCGACTTTCCGTTCTTTGCCGTCAATCGGCCTCCTAGGTCGTTCACGATCCCAGAGGAAATGGCAAGACCAAGGCCCACACCATCGCCCGGAGCTTTCGTCGTGTAGAACGGCTCAAATAGGCTCTCAAGGTCGTCAATTCCAACCCCATTGTCACGAACTGTGATCAGCACTTCTTCTGAAACCGAGACGATCAAAGTGACTTCTGGATCCGTGACGCCCTTTGTCGCGTCGAGCGCATTGCGAAGAAGATTAATCAACACCTGTTCTAAGCGAATACGATCTGCATCCACATAAACAGGCTCGCGAGGCAATGACGAGTTGATCGCCATGACACGCTGGCGCAATTGCGGTTCCATAATTGAAAGGGCACTGGACACGGATTCCCTTACATCAATGGTCTCAAAGGCGTCTCCGCCCTTGCGTGCATAAGACTTCAGCTGCCGCGTAATAGCGCCCATCCGCTCGATAAGGTCGTCAATTCTCTGGAAGGAAGAGAGTGCTTCGTCGGCGCGCCTGCGCTGCAGCAAAAGCTTTGCACCTGCCAGGTAAGTCTTCATAGCAGCGAGCGGCTGATTCAGCTCGTGACTAACAGCTGCCGACATCTCGCCCAGGATCGCGAGCTTGGACGACTGTTGGATGGTTTGTTCGGCCACCTGAAGGTTGCGTTCCGCCCTTTCACGCTCGGCGATTTCTCGCTGCAGTGCCGCGTTCAACTGGCGAAGCTCTGCCGACTCTCTCTGCGAGAAAACCAAACGGGACGCAGCTTTTCGGCTCGCAAAATAGAATCCAACGGCCAATAGTATGGCGAACGCCATGATCTCGAGGGCAATAAAGGCGTTCACACGCTCACGCACACCGGCATACGTGGTGAAGCTCGCCATTCTCCACCCTTGGAAGCCAACACGCGTTTCTTGACGCATGACCGGTTGGCCTTCGACGTAGGCATCGATTGGCAAAACAGACCAATCTGCAGTTGCACGAATTGCACGTTGGATCGCCGTAGGTGCCGAGCGTAGTTCGAGTGCTTCAGCCTCGCTCAAGCCGCGCCATCTGGCCTCAGTCGACAACAGAATCTGGCCTTCACTGTCAGTTACGATGACAGCGTCTGTAAAGCCCGCCCAAGCAGTTTCGAACTTCTGCAAGTTGAGTTCGACAACGATAACCCCAATCGTATCTCGGCCGCTCTCTATCTTCCGCGAGTAGGAAAACACTCGCACGCCATTGTCGCCCATACTTGTTGTGAAAACAGTGTCATCAGAGCGGAGCGCTTCGACAAAATACGGCTCTGAACGATGCAGAGAACCAAGCACCTGCCGATCAGAAACCGCGACCGCGCGCCCGGTTGCATCGAGAAGTGTTAGCCCGCCTGCGCCAATCTCGTCGCGATATGAAATCAGTCTCTGGGACGATTGAGAGTAATCGCTGGAATTCAACGCGCCGATCAGGGTCTGATCTCGCGCCAAAAGCTGTGGCACAATCTGGTTACGCTGCAATTCACTCAGAATATTTCCTGAATAGAGAGCCAGACGAACTTCTGCTCGATTTCGCGTGCTGTCAGTAAACCGCTCCGTCAGCAGCTGGTTCGTCACCCAAACAACCGCAACCGCCGTCGAGATGACAATTATCATCATGACGCGCAAGGGCCATGGCGAGCCTGCAAATTGAACTTTGCCTTTGCGAGGAGCTTTGCTCATTGCCTTAAATCTAAGGCTTCGCCGCTAACCACTCAAGCCGCGACGACGGCTTCAGTAAGTGAGCGGAACAATTTCGCACCATCGTTACCGCCAAGAGCAGGATCCGCTGCGCGTTCGGGATGCGGCATCAATCCGAGGACACGACGATTTTCCGAGAGGATGCCGGCAATTCCGTCGATTGATCCGTTAATATCTTCCTCGTACCTGAACGCGACGCGATCTTCGGACTTTAGCTCGGCTAAAGTATCGTCGGAGGCCAGATAATTCCCGTCGTGATGAGCGACCGGATACATGACGCTTTCGCCCTGTCCATAGCCGTTCGTAAATGCACTGTTCGTGGTTTCGATCGAAAGTCCAACCGGCTTACAAACGAATTTGAGGCCAGCATTCCTAACCAAGGCGCCGGGCAGCAAACCGGTCTCCAAAAGAACCTGGAAGCCATTGCAAATACCAATCGCAAAGCCGCCTCGCTCGACATGCGATTTCAGGGCCGATGTGATCGGAGAGCGCGCGGCAATGGCCCCACATCTGAGGTAGTCGCCAAACGAAAAACCACCTGGAATTCCGACGACATCAACACCCTGCGGAAGGGATGTGTCTTTATGCCAGACCATCTCAACCTCGCAGCCTGCCTGCCGGAATGCCACGGCAAGGTCTCGGTCACAGTTTGATCCGGGGAAAACAAGAACGGCGGCTTTCATAAACGAGGTCCTCAGTTCAAAAAGTCTGTAATGACGGCGACACCCGGTGGTGTGGGTCCGTTGAAGGCGGCAAGTTCAGCGCTGGTATCGGACAGACCCACGGTGCGGGCAATGATCGGCGACAGGTCAACTGCGCCACCGTCAATCAGTGAAAGCAAGGATGGGTAGCGCCACGATGGCATTCCGCGCGTACCAAAGATCGCAAGGTTCCCCATATAAACGGAGTTCATGCTGATCTCTTGCACGGCATGCGGGCCAACCGGTAAACCGACCTGAACGTGCCGCCCCAGAGGGCGCAAGCAGGCCAAAGAGGCGGCCACAGTCGTGGAAAACCCTAGTGCCTCCACCGAAACATGCGCCCCACCGCCCGTGATTTCTTTGATTTGTTCAGCGCTGTCGCCATTGGCTGCATTCACGGCGAAATCCGCGCCAAGCGTCAGGGCGTGGTCCAGCTTTTCTTGCACAATGTCCGTCACGATCACCCGCGCACCGATGGCACGGCCCAAAAGCATGGCCGCCAAGCCGATGCCGCCCGTACCGTGAACCGCAAGCCATTCACCGGGTTGTACGGCAGCGCGGTCTGTCAGCGCATGCCAAGCGGTTGTCACGCGACATCCAAGCGCCGCTGCTAATGCCGGGTCCATTCCCTCTGGCAAGCGGGCAAGATTATGGTCGCGAGGAACAGCAACGTATTCAGCAAAGGCCCCCGGTTCGACAAATCCTGGCAAACGGGCGTCGAGGCACGTGTTCGAAACACCTGATCTGCATTGAGGGCATGAGCCGCAGGACAAAATGAACGGTGCGATCAACTTGTCTCCCACCGCGTAAGTGGCCTGAGGTCCCGCTTCGATGACTTCGCCGCAATACTCGTGACCACCGATCTGCCCCGGCTTCACCCTCGGATGCTCTCCAACCCAGCCATGCCAGTCAGACCGGCACACGCCGCAAGCCAGTACTTTAAGTACAACGCCGTCCACCGGGCATTCCGGGGTCGCGACATCTTCAATGGACAGGTCTTCGTTGTATGCTCTGAGAACGGCCGCGCGCATCAGACAAGCTCGACCGAATAACTTTCGATGACCGTGTTGGCCAGAAGCGCCTCGCACATTTTGCCGACTTCCGCCTCGGCAGCTGCGGCATCTTCAGTGGCAAGATCGAGTTCGATGACTTTCCCCTGGCGAACGCCATTCACACCGTCGAAGCCGATTGTTCCTAGCGCATGCCGAATGGCTTCTCCTTGAGGATCGAGGACACCATTCTTTAGCATGATATGAACGCGTGCCTTCATCTGGATCCCCTTCCAATTTAGCCTTACTGCCATTGCTTGCTCTATCGCGGATTCGGACGGATTTGTCCAACCCACAGGACACATCCAGTGGGGAAAACTTCCACTTTGGTCCGGCACCTTAGTTGATAAGGGTCGGCTTGGAGGCGTGGGTGACGTTTGAAGGCAGAACGCCAAGGCGACGTGCGACTTCTGTGTACGCATCAGCGAGATCGCCAAGATCGCGGCGGAACACGTCCTTGTCGAGCTTCTGGCCGGTCTCGATATCCCAAAGGCGGCAGCTATCAGGGCTGATTTCATCGGCAATCACAAGACGCTGGAATTCACCTTCCCAGATGCGGCCAATTTCAATCTTGAAGTCGACGAGCTTAATGCCCACTGCCAACATACACCCAGACAGGAAGTCGTTCACGCGCAAAGCAAGCGCGATCATATCATCAAGGTCCTGCTGGCTGGCCCAACCGAAAGCAAGGATATGCTCCTCTGCAACCAGCGGATCACCGAGTGAGTCGTCCTTCAAGCAGAACTCAATGATTGGACGCGGCAATTGCGTGCCCTCTTCCAGTCCAAGTCGCTGAGACATGGTACCGGCGGCATAGTTGCGAACAATGACTTCCAGCGGGATGATCTCAACAGAGCGGATCAGCTGCTCGCGCATGTTCAGACGCTTGATGAAATGCGTCGGCACGCCGATCTGGATGAGGCCCTTCATAAAGAACTCGGACAAGCGGTTGTTCAGAACACCTTTACCATCGATGACATCTTTCTTCTGCGCATTGAATGCCGTCGCATCATCTTTGAAGTACTGCACAAGCGTTCCTGGCTCTGGGCCTTCATAGAGGATCTTGGCTTTGCCTTCGTAGATCTTCTTGCGCCGTGCCATGTCAACGTTCCTTGGAATCATGTGGATGGGCGAAAAAACCCAACTTTCGCGCCGCTATATGGCAGATGCGACCTTGCGGCAAGCTTCGCCCTCTTGTGAACAGTCGACGCCAAGGGCATATCTCACCTAGAAACCTTTGTTCCGATGCGGGAGGACCCTCGATGTCAACGTTCGACGATCGCGAAAGCGCCTTTGAAAACAAATATGCCCATGACGCAGAAATGCTGTTTAAAGCCGAGGCGAGACGCAACAAGCTCTTGGGACTTTGGGCGGCCGAGCTTCTGGGCAAGTCCGGGGACGAAGCTTCTGAATACGCAACAGAAGTTGTGAAATCCGATTTTGAAGAAGCCGGAGATGAAGACGTCTATCGCAAGGTCTCGGGAGACCTTGGCGATCTTGCGACAGAGGCCGAAATTCGCGCGAAAATGGCTGATCTAATGGCTGTCGCCAAAGGTCAGATCATGGACGAGGCCTAGGGCCTATTTCACTCCAGAATGTCATGCAAAACGTGCAATGCTGCTTTGCAGCATTGCAGCTTGTCTAGCGCTAACATCTACGTAAATCTTCTTCTGTAAGCGCCAACCCGTCATGAAGGAGATTAGACATGACATCGCTTTTTGAGACACTCCGGGATCGCGCCGTAAAACGTGCGCGCTACAACGAAACAGTCGCCGAGCTAAAGGCTACGACACTGAATACGCAACTCGACCTGGATATTTATTCAGGTGACATCCCAAGTATCGCGCACAAAGCAGTCTACGGACGCTAAGAGCCCGGACGGGAAATTCTTTTACGAAGGGCAGGCATTGGCCTGCCCTTTTGCATTCTGGACCCAAAAGAAACTTATGCAATTTCCGCATAACGGCATTCGAAAAAGTTCCGTTGTTCGTCTGCCATTTCGACCCCATATCCCGGGCAACTCGAAACAACAGAGCTTAATGGACGACTGAAATGACAAACCTCATTCAAGACATCAAAAAACGCCGCCTCTACAACCAAACAGTCCGCGAAATTTCGGCGCTTCCGATCGACGTGGCATTGGACCTCGGCATCTACCGCGGGGACGCACACGAACTGGCATCACGCGCTGTTTACGGCAAGTAAGTTTTCAGTGCGAACCGCTGCCTTGCGCCCGTTGCAGCAGCGCGGATTCGACGGCCGGCGTCACAAATCTTGACACGTCACCGCCAAGCCGCGCGATTTCTTTGACCAACTTCGAAGCGATCGCCTGGTGTTTGGCTTCGGCCATAAGGAACACTGTCTCGATGCTCGAATCAAGAACGCGGTTCATGCCGACCATTTGATACTCATACTCAAAATCCGCGACCGCCCGTAGACCGCGGATAATGACACTTGCGCCAACGTCGCGGGCGCAGTCGATCAAGAGGTTCCCGAAAGGATGCGCGACGATTTCGACACCACGCTCGGCGGCGATCGATTTGCATTCCTCCTCGATCATTGCGACGCGTTCATCCAACGAGAACATCGGCCCTTTGTCACGATTGATCGCCACGCCAATAACGAGTCTGTCAACCAGATGCGTGGCGCGTTGGATGATATCCAAATGCCCCAAAGTGACCGGGTCGAACGTGCCGGGATACAATCCAATTCGCATGACGATTTCAGGCCTTCCTTGGGTCTTTCCACTCAACTGCGTGGCACGAGAAGCCTGTCAGATCAAGCCTTTAGCCTCAAAAGCCCTTTATCATACCTTCCAGAGCGTCTTTTTCCATGGAAAGCTCGGACAAGCGCGCTTTCACGACGTCGCCGATAGAGACCAGGCCAACCATCCGCTCACCTTCAAGGACAGGCATATGGCGAAACCGCCCATCTGTCATCTTCTGGAGGACTTGATCTGTGGTTTCGTCCAAACTGGTGCCGACAAGGTTGCGCGTCATCAGTTCGGATACAGCTTCAGACAAACATCCAGCCCCACTGCTTCCAAGCTCCCGGACTATGTCGCGCTCAGATACAATGCCTTCGGGGATATCATTGCCAGACGACACAATGACGGCACCGATCTTCTTTTCCGATAAGAGTTGCGCGGCGTCCTGGACCGTGGTGTCGGCACCGATTGTCACAACGTCGGTTCCACCTTTCATGGCAAGTATCTGACGAACAAGCATCTATTCCTCCCATTTTCACAGCTCTATGATTAGGGTCACACCCGTATCGTCACCTGTCAAGCCTTCGCCTCGAGACCTGCAATCTCGGAACGAATTCCTTTGACCAAGGCTTCTGCCACGCGATTGAGCCGCTCGACGCGCGCATCATCTTCGTGGCGGAGCAGAAAGAAGCTTCTGGTGAACGAGATTTCCTTGGGTAAGACCTTCCGCAGATCAGGAGCGCTCGGCAGGACGAAGTCGTGGGTGATGCCAAAACCGCCCTGCTCCCGAAGGAAACCAAGTTGCACTGCCACAAGGTTGGAAGCCAACGTCAGACGCTGAACGCCAAGGTCCTGCAAAAAGTCCAACTCGGAATAGAAAATCATGTCCTGAATGTAGCCCACAAAAGGATGGCCTTGGAGATCTTCTTTCTTTTCAATTGGTTGGTGCCTTTCCAGATACTCCGCAGAGGCCGCCAGATGCAGGTTGTAATCAGTGATTTTGTCCACCACCACGCGCCCTGCTTGCGTAGGCGAAACCGTGATGGCGAGATCGGCTTCGCGCTTTGACAGGTTGATGACGCGTGGAAGCGCCACGATCTGCAACTCCAAGTCCGGGTGCTCACGAGTGATCTGAGCGCAAACCTGAGGCAAGACGTAGGTAGCACATCCGTCCGGTGCGCCAATGCGTACTTGGCCAGATAGCCGACCACTCGGGCCGCTCAAATCTTGAAGACCAAGCGTCACCGTCTGTTCAACTTGCTCTGCGTGACTGAGAAGCCGAAGCCCGACGTCCGTTAATGTGTATCCTGTTGGTGACTTGCTGAAGAGACGCGTTTGCGCTGCGTCTTCAAGGCGACCGATGCGCCGCCCGACTGTTGCAGGGTCACACTTCAGGCTCCGCCCTGCCGCCGACAGGCTTTCGCCTCGGGCCACGGCGAGGAAAACGCGGAGATCGTCCCAGTCAAATGGCATGCGCAAGCCTTTGCATTTTTGCAAAACATCTTTTGTAAAACTGTCTCTTTTCCAGTCAAAAATGCAAGATTAAACTCGCGTGCAAATTCAGGAGGATTCCATGGAAGAGCTAAGTCATTTCAGCGACGGCGTGCGCGTTGCAGGCACATCCGGTCGATTTGCAGATGTTTTCAACCCAGCAACCGGCGAGGTTCAGGCGCGCGTACCGCTTGCTTCGCGTGAGGAGTTAGACGCAGCGGTTGCGCGCGCTGCCGAGGCGCAAGTCGCGTGGGGAGCCACAAACCCGCAGCGCCGCGCCCGTGTGATGATGGAGTTTGTACACCTCCTGAATCGCGATATGGACAAACTTGCCGAGGCGTTGAGCCGCGAGCATGGGAAAACCATTCCAGATGCAAAAGGCGATGTGCAACGTGGCCTTGAAGTGATTGAGTTCTGCATTGGTACCCCTCACCTTCTTAAAGGCGAGTTTACGGACAGTGCGGGCCCTGGCATCGACATGTATTCGATGCGCCAGCCTTTGGGTGTTGTTGCAGGCATCACGCCGTTCAACTTCCCGGCGATGATCCCGATGTGGAAGATGGGCCCAGCCCTTTCCTGCGGTAACGCTTTCATTTTGAAGCCGTCGGAACGCGACCCCTCCGTCCCGCTCATGCTTGCCGAACTTTTGAAAGAAGCCGGTTTGCCAGATGGCGTTTTGCAGGTCGTCAACGGCGATAAGGAAGCTGTCGATGCGATCCTGGAAAACGAAACAATTCAAGCGGTTGGCTTTGTTGGTTCGACCCCGATTGCGGAATACATCTACTCGAAAGGCTGTGCCCACGGGAAGCGTGTACAGTGCTTTGGCGGGGCCAAGAACCATATGATCGTGATGCCGGACGCCGACATGGACCAAGCGGCTGACGCCTTGGTCGGTGCCGGTTATGGCGCTGCGGGCGAGCGGTGCATGGCTATTTCAGTTGCGGTTCCTGTGGGTGATGAGACAGCTGATCGCTTGGTTGAAAAGCTGGTGCCTCGCATCGAAAATCTAAAGGTTGGTCCCTATACTGCGGGTGACGATGTAGATTTCGGGCCTGTTGTGACGGCGGCGGCCAAGGCCAGTATTCATCGTTTGGTGGAGACGGGCGTCGAGCAAGGGGCCGAGCTGGTCGTCGATGGGCGCGATTTTTCCATGCAGGGATATGAGGACGGTTTCTTTGTGGGCCCGCACCTTTTTGACCGCGTTACCAAGGACATGGACATCTACAAGACCGAGATCTTTGGTCCTGTGTTGTCGACGGTTCGTGCGCAATCGTATGAAGAGGCGATTGGGCTGGCGATGGATCACGAGTACGGCAACGGCACGGCGATCTTCACGCGCGACGGTGACACGGCGCGGGATTTCGCGAGCCGGATCAACATCGGCATGGTCGGGGTGAACGTCCCTATTCCGGTTCCGCTGGCCTATCACACCTTCGGCGGATGGAAGAAATCCGGCTTTGGAGACCTTAACCAGCATGGGCCGGGTGCGTTTAAGTTCTACACACGGACAAAGACCGTGACGGCGCGG
>CAZMRS010000051.1:0-9601 GCA_964568435.1 uncultured Boseongicola sp.
ACCGAGACAGGTCTTGATATATCAGTTCAGGGTGGAAAACCGCTCGATATCGATCTCCGCCAATCACTCGTTCATCTTGCAAACAACGAAATGATTGCCCGCATCAGTTGGGGCGATGAAATCATCGCGCAGAAAGTTGCGCCTGTCCTGACGTTTGGGACAGCGCCCGTTCCAATCCCGCCAGGGGCCTTCTTGCAGGCCACGGCAGAAGGGGGCGCTGCGCTCCTAACGTCGGTGTCCGAGGCCGTTTCCGGTGCCAGCAGCGTCCTTGATCTTTTCGCGGGTTGCGGGACGTTTTCTCTCCCAATAGCCATTTCTTCAAAGGTGTATGCAGTTGAAAATGATGTCGCCTTGCTGTCGGCGCTTGATGCAGGCTGGCGGCACGCGGAAGGCGTGCAGCGTGTTACGACAGAGAAGAGAGACCTGTTTCGCCGTCCAATGACTCCCGATGAGCTTGAACGCTTTGATGCCGTCGTCATCGACCCACCTCGTGCCGGGGCGGAAGCTCAGACTCACGAACTTGCTGCTGCAAAAGTGCAACGGATCGCCTCGGTTTCCTGCAATCCGGTCACATTTGCACGGGACGCCGCAATCTTAACCAAATCCGGTTACACGCTTGATTGGGTCGATATTGTGGATCAGTTCCGCTGGTCGACGCATATCGAACTCGCGGCAAGTTTTTCTCGCCGCTAGTGGATTCACTCAGGTCTGCAACTGGGCTATAGAGGTTACGAGGCACAAGGGTCGGGCAACGATCATGCAATTGACACGGCGATTTGCTTTTTTTGGGCTGGTGGCGGCTGCGCTATCAGCTTGTTCGTCAAGGTTCCGGAGTTATTCGGGCCCCGAGGTGACGCGTGTTGTCGTGTTAAAGGAAAAACGCCGGATGTACCTTCTGAATGGCCAGCGCGCGCTACGATCTTATGACATCGACCTTGGGTTTGCGCCCGTCGGCGACAAAAAGGTCGAGGGCGACGGAAAAACGCCCGAAGGTCACTATTTGATTGATCGCAGAAACCCCAACAGTCGATTTCACTTGTCTCTCGGAATTGACTACCCGAGAGCAAAAGACAGAGCAGAGGCGCGCGCGCTCGGCAAAGATCCCGGCGGCGACATCTTCATTCACGGACAGGGCACGCTCACAAGTAGCCTGCGACCGGATTGGACATGGGGCTGCATCGCCGTGACCAACAACGAAATTGAAGAGGTCTACGCGATGGTCCGAAACGGAACGATCGTCTCGATATACAAGTGACGGAACTAGGTTGAAGGCTGTGCAGTCGGGTTGGCCGCGCCAAGGATCATCGTCCACCAGATCTTCCCGTTGGGCTCCTGAAACCAGGCAAAGCCAAGGTCGCTTGCGAGTGGATCAAGTATGACGTCCCGGGTGTCTTGCTGCTGCATCCATGCGGATAGCGTTTCAAGCTCGGACTCATATGTCTCAGAGATGTTTTCTCCGAGCAGGCCGCCGGGATAGCCCACACGCGCAACACGGTCCAATGGGCTTGAACCGTCTGAACCGAAATGCCATGGGCGGTTCTGTATCGACATATCTCTTGAATGAGTGGCGGCTGCGGCGGTGAGTTCTGCGGATAAGCGCACCTGACCTGCACCGGACGCTGCACGCAGGGCGTTAACACCGTCAAGAACCCGAAACTGAATGTCGGCTGTGTCACCCTCATCTATGATATAGACTTGCTGCACCGGCTTGCCGTCTGGGCCAAGTTGGATTTCGGGGGTTTCGCAAGCAGCAAGCGCCAGACCAAGCGCAAGGGCAAACAGTTTACGGATCATGTCACATCGCTTCCCAGAATTTTATTCCGCCTTACAAGGAACTTTTCCCGGATTCAAACGCATATCATGCGTGTTGAGTCAACTATCGCCGGTGAGAATTGAACCTGTTGTAAACCGGCCCTAATACGTCGCACGAACGAATTTAAGAGAGCAATCTTAATGACTGGCTTCTCGAGCCAGAAATTCAGCCGACGTACCTTGATCGCAAGCCCGGCGATGTCGCAAGCGATTCCCGAATCCAACGTAGACGGTACCTTTCTTCGCCGTAACACATCAAGCTTCCGCGCGCTGGATTGGCGCCCGTATTTCGGTAACCTGAAGTACGGCGCAATTTTGGTCGATCTCACGTCGCGCGCCTCGCATTACTGGGACGAAAGCAAAACGATCTAAAAGCTTTAACCAACGCCCATACCACTTAGCGAAGACCTCACACCTCGTGGTCGTACGCGCATTGTATTGAAGGATCCTGCGCCCGATTGGCGGCCCACACCTGCAATGAAGAAGTACAATCCGGATTGGCCGGATTATATGCCGCCGGGGCCGGACAACCCGCTTTGCATTAGAGCGCTTCACCTGACTTGGACTTACTATCGCATCCACGGCACGCACGATACGCGCAAGATTGGGCGAAAGTCTTCAACCGGTTGCATCGGTCTCTACAACGAGCACATAGCGTAGCTTTACCAACTGTCCAAAGCGGGCACACAGGTTCTGTTGATCTGACGACGCAGACTAGTCGATCCAACCCTTAAGGTTGTCTTCTATGGCTTCCGACAGCGCGGCAATGTGAGCATCATCGTCATTCAGGCACGGAATATACGTGAAATGCTCACCGCCAGCTTCCTCAAAGCTTTCGCGGATCTCTTCGTTGATTTCCTCAAGCGTCTCGATGCAGTCAGCGGAAAAGGCCGGGGCAATCACGGCAATCCGTTTTTTCCCGCATTCCGCCAATCGAGCCACTTCCTCGACAGTGTAGGGCTGTAGCCATTCTTCTGGCCCAAAGCGGCTCTGGAAGGTCGTGACGATCTGGCTATCGTCCCAACCCAAACGTTCCTTCAAAAGCCGCGTCGTTTTCTGACACTGGCAGTGGTAGGGATCGCCTTCCATCAAATAGCGCTGCGGGACACCGTGATAGGAACACACAAGAATGTCCGGCCTGGTATCCAAAGCGCCATACGACCGCTCAACAGATTGCGCTAAAGCGTCGATGTATGTGGGGCGATCATAGTAGGCAGGAACTGTTCGCACGGGCGGTTGCCATTTTTCCTGCATCAGTGAGCGGAAAAACTGATCATTCGCGGTAGCGGTGGTGGCGCCCGCATACTGAGGGTAAAGCGGGAAGAAGAGAATTCTGCGACACCCGCGTTCCGCCATGATACGGACCTTGGACTGGGTCGATGGGTTGCCATAGCGCATACAAAAATCGACCAAGACCCGATCCCCAAATCGATCCTCCATGGATTTGGCAATCTTGGCGGTCTGCGCTTTTGTGATGGTCATAAGCGGGCTTTCGCCCTGTTCTTCATTCCAGATCGACTTGTAGGCTGCGCCGCTGGAAAAAGGGCGCTTTGTCAGGATGATCGCCTGCAAGAGAGGTTGCCAGATCCACGGGCTATAGTCGATCACGCGTCGATCAGACAAAAATTCATTCAGATAACGGCGCATCGACCAATAGTCGTAGCCGTCTGGCGTACCGAGGTTGGCCAGCAAAATACCCACCTTCTCCCTCAGCACAGGGGGGTGGTCTGCTGGCAGATGAGGGTTCGCCCCTTGAGGTGTGTTTTCGGCCAAATTGGCGTCCTGAATAGATTTTTCGTCGAACATGGTAGGCGGTCCTTGAGGCAATGTCTGCCCTTTGAACGGTCAGATAACGGGAATCTTAGCGGGGTCAACGTTTAGGAGGCGTAATCCCCTCCCCTGAGGGATGTTCGACCGTGCCTAATGCATCTGCGAGGCGCTGTGACGCGGAACCAGGCCTTAGTGGTTTTGGTTGCGACTCGCTCGGCGCCCACCCCGTGAGAAAAACAACTTCGAATGTAGCAAGCAACAACCCGTCCTCATCCGAAAAGTGCTGCCGATAAATCTCTTCAGCTTTTTCGAAAAGCCGTTTCCGGGGTGTTGTCCGCTGTCGTTGAGAAAGCGCGTTGGTTTCGCCCATGCCGCGCAGATCGCGCACCAGATCAGCGAGTGATTTGTATCGAACGGTGATGGTTCGGCTGTCGGCAACAGGAAGGGCCAGGCCGGCGCGCTGCAGAAGGCCACCTAAATCGCGTAGGTCGCCCATCGGAAGTACTCGCGGTGAAATGCCATTGGAGACACGCGCTTCGGCCTCAGAAAGGACTGTACGCAGCTCGTTTAGCGTTTGCCCGCCAAACATGATGCCGACGAACACCCCATCGGGTTCTAGAGCGAGTCGAGACTGTACGATCTGGCCAACCGGATCATCGCTCCAATGGAGCGCCATGGCATGGACAACAAGATCGTGAGCTTCTCTTTCCAACGACAGTGCTTCGGTGTCTTTAGACGTGACGGGCTGACGTAACACGTCCTCGAAAGGATTGGTCAGGCCGCCGACAATAGCCGGCTTGCTGAACGATTTATTAATCTCGCTTAGTCTTTCCTTTAGATCGGCCGCGATCTCGCGGTACAGAAAATACTCTGGTTTCAGCAGCGCCCTTCGGCGGTGTTGATCCAAGGCTTTTCGGTCTGTCAGAATTGAAAGTTGGGTCATGGAGATCACTGGAAGTACAACGCGGCCTGTTATGCACCGGGTGATGAGACTTATCTATCCCGATCAATGCATTCTCTGTGACTCGCTCGTAGATGGGCTGGGGGATTTGTGTGGGACATGTTGGGCCGAGATGCCTTTTAAGCACGGCCATCTATGCGACTTGTGTGGTACAGATTTGGTTGGGGAGAGCGACGGCGCGCTCGATCACTGCGACCAGTGTTTGCAACGGACACGGCCTTGGGTTCGGGGACGTGCGGCAATTGCCTACCGGGATTCAGGGCGCAGGGTCGTTTTGGGTCTAAAGCATGGAGATCGCACCGACCTAATCCCGTCGGCCAGCCGTTGGATGGCAGAAGCTGGGCGAGATTTCTTGTCACGCGATACCGTTTTGATACCCGTTCCGCTGCATTGGACCCGTATGATCCGGCGTCGGTACAATCAGGCCGCGGAGCTCGCAAAAGGGGTCTCACGTCACCATGCTGCTTTGTGTATCTCTGATGCCTTGGTCAGAGTGCGAAAAACCGAAAAACAAGACGGCAAAGGCGTGGAAGAGCGGTACGCGAACGTGGCGGAGGCCATCATTGCGAACGAAAAACGTGGCAACCTTTTGAAAGATCGAGACGTTTGTATCGTTGACGATGTCATGACATCTGGAGCGACGCTTTCTGCATGTGCGCAGGCCTGCCATGACATGGGCGCACGGCACGTTTACGTTCTGGTGCTGGCAAGGGTGGATCAGACACCCTAAATGGAGGGCAACCGATAAGGAATACGACCGTGCAAAACGTTGAAATTTACACCTCGCCGTTGTGTGGCTTTTGCCATGCAGCCAAAAGGCTTCTGAACTCGAAAAGCGTCTCGTTTACCGAGATAGACGTGGCTCATAACACCGAAAAGCGCCAGGAGATGATGTCTCGCGCGAATGGCCGACACACTGTGCCGCAGATCTTTATCAACGGTAAGCATGTCGGTGGCTGCGATGATCTTTACACGTTGGAGCGTTCCGGGAAACTTGATCCGCTCTTGGCGGCTTGATTGATGCGCGTGGGGCTTGTTCAGTTATCAAGCTCGGACAATCCTGCTGAAAATCTGCCTGTCACGGTGGGTTTCGTTGAGCAGGCAGCGAGTTCTGGTGCTCGTTTGGTGGTCACACCGGAAGTTACAAACTGCGTTTCGCTATCGCGCAAGACTCAAATGGACGTTCTGCGTGAAGAGCCCGAAGACCCGACTCTTCTTGGCCTAAAGGAAGCAGCTCGCAAGAGTTCGGTTTGGATTCTCATCGGTTCGCTTGCACTCAAGTCCTCGGACGGCGACGGGCGCTTTGTTAACCGTTCATACATGATTGATCCAAGTGGCCAGGTTCGAGCCTGTTACGATAAGATACATATGTTCGACGTCTCGTTATCCGAGACCGAGACTTACCGTGAAAGCGACGGGTACCAGCCAGGCAAGCGATCAGTCATTACTAGTGTTGACGATATCAAATTTGGCCTAACAATCTGTTACGATCTGCGATTTCCGCAGCTGTATCGCGATCTGGCGCAGGCAGGGGCAAAGGTGTTAACCGTCCCGTCTGCATTTTCGGTTGATACTGGCTTTGCGCACTGGGAGACGCTCTTGCGTGCCCGCGCTATCGAAACGGGCAGCTATGTTCTTGCGCCCGCGCAATGCGGTGAGCACGCGGCACATACCAAACGCAAGCGTAAAACATTCGGCCATACCCTCGCGGTTGGTCCTTGGGGCGAGGTTCTTGTCGATGGCGGCGATATGCCCGGGGTGTTCATGGTTGATCTGGATTTGTCCGCGGTTGATGATGTCCGCAGGCGGCTCCCAAGTCTGAGCCACGATGTGAAGTATGAAAGGCCGGAATGAACGACCGGAAAGATCAGGGCGATCCTCTTGCGATTGCGCTTTTTAGTGAGCTGTTCATGGCGGACCAGCTTGCACGCGCGCGACTTGCGAAAGCTTTGCCAAAAGGCATGGAATTCAGCCACTTTTCCGTCCTCAACCACCTTTCGGGATCGTCCGGAGAGAAAACGCCTGCACAGCTTGCCCGCTCATTTCACGTGACTCGTGGTGCAATGACGAACACGATCAGTCGCTTGGAGGCAGCAGGGTATGTTCATGTTCGGCCAGACTGGGACGATGCGCGACGTAAATTTGTTGCCGTCAGCCCGGCAGGACGGCAAGCGCGTGATGCAGCCTTAGCTGCAATTGCTCCAATTTTGGACAATGCGGTGCAATCCGCAGGGGTGAACCGAGTGCGACAAGCCTTGCCCGTCTTGCGAGAAATCCGAAAAGGCTTCGACGATGCACCCGTTAAGAAGGACGAACCGACGTCGTGACGTAGTTCACGGACAGGTCTCGATCGCTTAGACGCCACGACCATGAAATCGGGTTAAAGACAAAGCCCTTCCGATCAACCGGATCAAGCCCAGCTTTCTCTAAGAGTTCATACAGCTCATCGGGCGTAATGAACTTCGACCATTCATGGGTTCCCTTTGGCAGCCAGCGCATCACATACTCCGCTCCGACAATGGCCATAGCGTAGCTCTTAGGGTTCCTGTTGATAGTCGAGCAGGTCATCAGGCCGCCCGGCTTCAACAAATCATGACATGCCGTTAGAAACGCAAGCGGGTCGGAGACATGTTCGACCACTTCCATATTCATTACGGCGTCGAAGGTTTCTCCGGCCTCAACAAGTGCTTCGGCAGTTGTATGGCGATAGTCAATTCCTAGCCCTTGTTGCTCTGCATGGAGCTGCGCCACCGGTATATTGCGCTCGGCAGCATCAGCACCAACTACCTCCGCCCCAAGACGCGCCATGGGTTCCGACAACAAGCCACCGCCGCAACCAATATCCAAAATGCGAAGCCCATCGAACGGTTTGGGTCTGGTTAGATCACGTCCGAACTCGGCAGCGATCTGCGAGGTGATGTAATCCAGTCGACACGGGTTCAGCATATGAAGCGGTTTGAACTTGCCGTTGGGGTCCCACCATTCGGCAGCCATGGCCTGAAATTTCTCGATTTCAGAAGCATCAATTGTGTTTGTTTGTGCCATGGCAGAAGAGGCCTTTCGAATATTCTGTCGTTCTCGACATAGAATGCCGCGAATTCGCATTATATAGGTCTAACATGGACCGCGTTGCAGATAAGAAAAGTGCGTCACAATACCTCTATCCGCCGATCGACCCCTACGATCAGCGGATGCTTAATGTTGGCGATGGGCACCGCGTTTACGTCGAGCAGTGCGGCAATCCTGACGGTATTCCCGTGGTCGTATTGCACGGGGGGCCTGGCGGAGGCTGTAGCCCTGCAATGCGACGCTATTTTGATCCCAACCACTACCGTGTAATTTTGTTCGATCAACGCGGCTGTGGCCGGTCACGGCCCCATGCGAGTGTGGAGCAGAATACCACCTGGGATTTAGTGCGTGACATCGAGTTAATCCGTGTGACGCTCGGAATTGAGAAGTGGTTTGTTTTTGGCGGGAGCTGGGGCGCGACCCTTGGATTGATTTATGCAATCTCGCACCCAGCGCGCGTGAAGCATCTCATCCTGCGTGGCGTTTTCTTGATGACGCGGCGCGAGCTCGATTGGTTCTACAGGGGCGGGGCTGGGTCATTTTGGCCCGATGTGTGGGAACGGTTCACGACCATCATTCCAGAAGACGAGCACGATGACTTGATTGGCGCGTACCATCGACGCCTGTTTTCTGGCGATCTTGCGATGGAGACGCGGTTTGCGCGCGCCTGGGCAAGCTGGGAGAACACTCTGGCGTCGATGGCGAACGATGGACCGGGGGGCGATAGCCCAGCTGAGTACGCGCGGGCCTTTGCACGGCTTGAAAACCATTACTTCTCTCACGCGGGTTTTCTGGAGCATGATGGATGGATCGAAGCCAACCTTGACGCGCTAAAGGGCGTACCGGGAACAATAGTTCAGGGGCGCTACGACATGATCTGCCCGCCAGCGTCGGCGCATCGCCTGCACAAAGCCTGGCCAGAATCCAAGCTGGTCTTCATACCGCGCGCGGGTCATGCCCTGTCCGAGCCTGGCATTAGTGCCGAGCTGGTGCGCACGATGGACTCGCTGCGCCGCATGTTGTGACCCATTATTCGGCAGATATGTGCCGAAATACTTAACAATCCGTACGTCGCATCGTGGATCTTCTTCGGAAATCCAAATCCCTGCCGGGTCGCTGCCTCGCTTTGGCCTCATTTGGTGAGGATTGTCCGCAGTGGGGGCAGGTACAAGGGGCCTGCGAATGAAATCGAAAACTGCTGCCGTCCTACTCGGGATTATGTTGACTTTTGGATTGGCGACGGCTTCGGAAGCATGCACGCGCAAGGTCTCTGCGGCGGCGACGAAAACCATTGTGCCGCAAACAGGTATCAATCAATCGATGCTGGACGAGGCCATTCGGGCGGAGGTGAATTTTCATCGCTGCCGTGCGGGTATCAGAAGTGTAGCCGATGCAAGCGAACGCTTGAGCCGTGAGGCTGAGAAGCATTCCAAGTGGATGGCGCGGACGCAGCAACTGACCCACCGCAGCACTGTCGCAGGTGCGGCGACGCTGAAGCAGCGTGTCAAAAATGCCGGTGTACGGTTCCGCACCGGGTCTGAGAATATTGGAATGGTGCATCGGTATCAGATCGACAATCGCCGATTTACCATAGTAGATTCAGGGACTTGCCAGTTCCGCAGTAAAGATGGGCAAACCTTGCCCGCACATTCTTACGCAACGCTTGCACGGCATGTCGTGAACCTCTGGATGAACTCGCCGGGTCACCGCAAGAACATCCTTGATTCCCGCGTAAAAGAGACGACAACGGCCGTCGCTTTTGACCCGAATGCGCAATACTGCGGCCAGTTCTGGTTGACGCAGAACTTCATCGGCTAAGGGAAAACGCAACGTTCGCGCGGCTTGAGCAGCGCGCAACGGAGTCCCTTGCGACCACCAATGAAACAAGGCCGCACAGCGATTTCTTAAATCGGTATTACGTCGGTAACACGTCGGTATTACGTCGGTGTTTCTGGGTTTAACATGAGGGCTGGGCACCAAATGTTGTGT
>CAZMRS010000052.1:0-9480 GCA_964568435.1 uncultured Boseongicola sp.
TTCTGCGCCGCATCCTCAATCCCATGGGGACGACGGACGCGATCGAATTCCTTCTTTCAAAGCTCAAGCAGACCAAGACGAATTCCGAGTTCTTCGATTCAATGAACACGTGATTTACTGAATTACATCAGTAGGTTAGCCTAAATGGATACGATCTTCGCACTCGCATCAGCGCGGGGTAAGTCTGGCGTTGCAGTTGTCCGGGTTTCCGGACCACACGCTTTTGACGGACTAGCAAAGATAACATCAAGTTTGCCCGAACCGCGCGTCGCCAGTCTCCGCCAACTCACGGCAAATGGACTGCTTCTCGATGAAGCCTTGGTTCTGACCTTCCCTGGGCCGAAGAGCTTTACGGGAGAGGACATCGTCGAGCTTCATTTGCACGGTGCGACAGCAACAGTCGACGCTGTTCTGAAGGCTCTCGGGGAGCTTCCGCTGCATCGACAGGCCGAGGCTGGTGAATTTGCACGGCGCGCTTTGGAGAACAACCGTCTTGATCTTGCGCAGGTTGAAGGGCTGTCCGATCTGATTGAAGCCGAAACAGAAGCACAGAGACGACAAGCGCTTCGTGTTCTCTCAGGGGCTCTTGGCGAGAAAGCTGAGGCTTGGCGCAGCAAATTGATCCGCGCAGCAGCGCTGATGGAGGCCACAATCGACTTTGCCGATGAAGAGGTCCCAACCGACGTTACGCCGGAGGTAGTGACTCTCTTGGACGACGTAGCGTCGGACTTGAGCGCAGAGATTGCCGGCGTTGATGTAGCAGAACGGATCCGTGACGGATTTGAAGTTGCGATTGTCGGCGCTCCGAACGTTGGAAAGTCGTCTCTCTTGAATGCTCTTGCTGGACGTGACGCTGCGATAACATCTGACATTGCCGGTACGACACGTGACGTGATTGAGGTGCACATGGACCTCCGAGGTCTACCCGTGACATTCTTGGACACGGCGGGCCTGAGGGCCACGGAAGATCAGATCGAAGCGCTTGGCATTGAACGCGCGAGAAAACGCGCGAAAGACGCGGATCTCCGCATCATATTGTTATCAGGTAAAACGGAACCCCCAGATATAGACATCGAAACGGATGATCTCGTTGTGGTAACAAAGGCGGATTTGAACCCTGAAGGTGACATATCGGTCCAAAGTGGGCAGGGGATCGAGGAGCTGATCGACAAAGTAGCAGCCATATTCACCCGCCGTGCAACTCTGTCAGGCACAGCGATACGAGAGAGGCACCGATTGGCCATGGAAGCGGCGGTTCGCGGAATCGCTCAAGCGAAAGAAGTTCTCAACACCTCGCCTGAACTTGCCGAGGTAACGGCAGAAGAGCTTCGCACAGCAGTGCGCGCCCTTGACGCCCTTGTCGGGCGCGTCGATGTAGAGCATATCCTCGACGAGATATTTTCGAGTTTCTGCATCGGCAAATAGGAGTGTTTCACGTGAAACACCGGGACACAGATGTAATTGTTGTTGGTGGAGGCCACGCCGGAGCAGACGCTGCGCATGCGGCTGCGCGCCGCGGGGCGCGTGTTGCCCTTGTAACGCTGACACATGACGGCATCGGCGTTATGTCCTGCAATCCCGCCATTGGTGGCCTAGGCAAAGGGCATCTCGTGCGAGAGATCGATGCTCTGGATGGGGTAATGGGCCGCGTCGCGGATAAGGCCGGAATTCAGTTTCGTCTGTTGAATCGTCGTAAAGGACCAGCAGTGCAAGGCCCTCGCGCCCAATCAGACCGCGCTATCTACAAAGCGGAGATGCAGGCGGAAATCGGAAGCCACCCCAACATAACTGTTGTCGAGGGCGAGGTTATCGATCTCCAAATGGACAAAGGAACCGTAACTGGCGTCATTCTGGCCGACGACAGCCGTCTCTCGGCGCCAGCCACAGTCCTGACAACAGGTACTTTTCTCCGCGGCGTCATCCATATTGGTGATGTTTCGCGTCCCGGAGGCCGCATTGGAGATCGGCCTTCTATTAAGCTCGCCGAGCGCATCGATAGCTTTGGACTCCCTCTTGGACGCCTAAAGACCGGAACTCCGCCGCGTCTGAAAAGCGATTCAATCAATTGGGATATACTCGAAGATCAGCCAGGCGACGATGATCCGGTTTTATTTTCCTTTATGTCCAAAGGCGTTTCCGCGCGACAGGTGTCCTGCGGCATCACGCACACAAACGAGAAAACGCACGACATCATCCGATCCAATCTGAACCGGTCGGCGATGTATGGAGGTCATATAGACGGTGTAGGTCCGCGCTATTGCCCGTCTATCGAAGATAAAGTCGTGCGTTTTTCCGAAAAATCCTCGCATCAGATATTTCTCGAACCAGAAGGGCTGAAAAGCAACCTAGTTTACCCGAACGGAATTTCGACGTCGTTGCCGGAAACGGTGCAGAATGACTACGTGCATTCTATCTTTGGATTAGAGAATGCCGTGATCGCCCAGCCTGGCTACGCGATCGAGTACGACTACGTTGACCCACGCGCCCTTTCCCCCACCTTGCGGCTGAAGGATGTCCCGGGTCTATATCTTGCGGGGCAGATCAACGGAACCACAGGATATGAGGAAGCCGCGGCGCAAGGGCTGGTTGCTGGACTGAACGCGGCCGGCGATGCGCTAGACCTGGCCCCCGTCACTTTTGCACGCGACACATCTTACATCGGGGTTATGGTGGATGACCTGATAACCCGCGGCGTCACAGAGCCTTATCGCATGTTTACGTCGCGCGCAGAGTTTCGTTTGTCTTTGCGGGCGGACAATGCCGATCAGCGATTGACCCAAATGGGCATTGATATCGGATGTGTTGGCGAGGTGCGGAAGGCGACCTTTTCCAACAAAATGAACGCACTGGAAGCAGGACGGGCGTCTCTGTCAGAAATTTCGATCACAGCGTCAGAAGCAGCGAAGTCCGGAATTCGTATCGCTGAAGACGGCGCACGCCGCAGCGGAGCAGACCTTCTTTCGTTTGCGGACGTTACCTTTGCGCACTTGGCGATGCTGCGGCCGGAGATTGGCGATATACCCGCTGAGATCCAAGAACAGCTGAAGCGTGACGCACTATACGCAAATTATATAGAGCGCCAGAAGCGGGACGTTGAGGCGCTCCGAAAAGATGAAGCTCAAGTCATTCCGGATGATTTTGATTTTAACGCTCTCTCAGGCCTATCAAATGAGCTGCGCCAAAAGCTCATAAAAATAAGACCATCGACGTTGGGCCAGGCCGGTCGAGTCGAGGGGATGACGCCCGCTGCGCTCACTTTGATACTGGCGCGCCTTCGTCAGCATCAAAGAAAATCCGCATGAGCGATGGCGCCGCCGGGCTAGCCGCGAGCTTCGATGTTTCACGTGAAACACTGGACAGGCTGCGCATCTACGCCGACCTCTTGGTCAAGTGGAACAAACGCATCAATCTGGTTGCTCCAAAGACCATCCCAGACCTCTGGCGGCGCCACATCATAGATTCCGCGCAGATCCATTCCCTCAAGCCTGAGGGCTGCAAAAGCTGGGTGGATATCGGCAGCGGTGGAGGATTCCCCGGTGTTGTTATAGCTATCTTGGAAGCCGAGTTAGCCCAGCCGCTGCAGGTAAAATTGATCGAGTCCGATCAACGAAAATGCGCCTTCCTCCGTACAGTTATCCGAGAAACATCTGTAAAAGCGGATGTTATTGCCCAAAGAATTAATGAAGTTCCGCCACAATCTGCGGACGTGCTGTCGGCGCGCGCGCTTGCGCCATTGGATAAACTCCTTTTGTTTGCTGAACACCATATGACACCAAGCGGCGTAGCCATTTTCCCTAAGGGGGCAAACGCTGGATCCGAGGTTGAAATAGCACGTAAAACGTGGTCCTTCAGATATGAGAGCATACCGAGCATGACGGACGATGGCGCCGCCATCCTAAAAATAAGCGAGATCGCGCGTGTCTGACCCAACCCGCCCAGTTGGTCCCCGTATCATTTCAATTGTGAACCAGAAGGGGGGAGTCGGCAAAACGACGACGACCATTAATCTGGGTGCTGCACTTGCGGACGAGGGCTTCAATGTTCTGATCGTGGACCTTGATCCTCAGGGGAATGCGTCCACAGGCCTAGGTATAGATGCCGACAGCCGCGAGTACACAACATATGATCTTTTGCTGGAAGACGCTGATCTTCGGCAGGTCATAAGGCGGACAGATGTTGAAGGGCTTGTCATTGCTCCGGCGACAACGGACTTAAGCTCCGCCGACATTGAAATGATGTCCGTGGAAAAGCGGAGCTTCCTGTTATTCGACGCCCTGCGTCAGCCCGCAATCGACAAGTTCCAGCTTGATTTCGTTCTGATCGATTGCCCGCCGTCGCTTAGCTTGTTGACGGTCAACGCGATGGTCGCGTCGCATTCGGTCCTTATCCCCCTGCAAAGCGAGTTCTTTGCGCTTGAGGGGCTGTCACAGCTCATGCTTACGGTACGGGAAGTTCGCCAAACGGCCAATCCTGATCTTCGGATCGAAGGCATCCTTCTCACAATGTACGACGGACGCAACAATCTCAGTCAACAGGTCGAGGCGGATGCAAGGGAAACCCTGGGCGAACTTGTTTTCAATACGGTGGTTCCACGAAACGTACGCGTCTCCGAAGCTCCGTCGTACTCGATGCCAGTAATTTATTACGATCCTGGCTCAAAAGGTAGCCAAGCCTATCGCGCTTTGGCACAAGAGATGGTAGAAAAACTAGAACAAGCCACATCATAGGGTATGCGCCATGGTACAAGCAAAACAGGAACGCCGGGGATTGGGTCGCGGCCTTTCCGCTTTGATGGCAGATGTGGACACGGCCCCCACACCGGTACGCGCAGACGCGCCGCGGAAAGCGGAAACGTTCATACCGGTTGAGCGCATCAGCCCGAACCCGGACCAGCCGCGCAGATCGTTCGCCGAAAGCGCCTTGTCAGAGCTTGTCGCGTCCGTCCGTGAGAAAGGCATCATTCAGCCACTTATTCTCCGCAAAAACCCTCGTGATCCGCAAGGTTATGAAATCGTCGCTGGCGAGCGACGCTGGCGCGCTGCGCAGCGTGCCCAGCTTCACGAAGTGCCCGCCATTGTGCGTGAACTGGACGACACAGAGGTTCTTGAGCTTGCAATCATCGAAAACATCCAGCGCGCCGACCTAAATGCCATCGAAGAAGCGGCAGGTTACAGGCAGTTGATGGATCGCTTTGGGCATACGCAGGAAAAGCTGGCGGAGGCGCTTGGCAAAAGCCGATCGCATATCGCTAACCTCCTCCGCCTTCTCACGCTGCCGGAATCGGTAATGGAGCATGTGCGGACGGGCGCTCTAAGCGCAGGACATGCCCGCGCTCTGATCGGGTACGAAGCCCCCGAGACGCTTGCCGCCCAGATCATTAAACAGGGCCTTTCTGTGCGCCAGACCGAAGCGCTTGTGAAAAAGGCAGGCGCGGCAACACCAACAAATGTGAATGAGGCTCCGGTTAAAGACGCAGACACGGCCGTCCTGGAAAAAGACTTGGCAGCAGCGCTTGGGATGAAGGTCTCCATTCATCATCCGCCGGGTGCAGAGAGCGGCTCTTTGACGATCAAGTACAAAGATTTGGATCAACTCGACGAGCTCTGCCGTCGACTGTCTGTGACGACCGGGGCCGGGCAAGTCTAAGCGAGCAGCTCGCGTAAAATAGCGTTTAGCAGCGGTCGGCCATGTTCGGTGAGGCGCAAGCTGTCCGAATCGAGCTCTAAAAGTCGATGCTCCGACAACCTATTGATTTCATGTACTTTTTCGCGATATCTATCACCATCAATGTGTAGCCCGTCGATGAGCCTCAAGCCCATCATTATGCGCTCTTCCTCGCGCTCCTTAGACGAGAGCATGGAGCGAGCCTCCTGACCTTCGCCTTTCGCTACGGCTGAAAGCCATGCGCCGGGTGCCTTCGGCGCTTCGGTTGCCCAGCGCGTGCCATCGATTGTGAGACGGCCATGCGCTCCCGGCCCAATCGCGGCCCAATCGCCGCTCTTCCAGTAGATGAGATTGTGCCGAGATTCCGCGCCAGGCTTCGCATGATTAGAAGTCTCATACGCGGGAAAGCCCGCCGCAGCCGTTAGCTGCTGAGTGAGATCGAACATATCCGCAGAAACATCTTCATCAGGCAAACCCTTTAGCCCGCCCCGCGCAAAACGGTCTGCAAACGCAGTCCCCGGCTCGATGGTAAGCTGGTACAAAGACAGATGGTCGGCAGCTATAGTGAGCGCGTGGGAAAGCTCCACTTCCCAGTCGGCAAGGCTCTGGTCTTGCCGCGCATAAATCAAATCAAAGGACACGCGATCAAAAGTGTCTCGCGCCACCTCAAACGCGCGCCTGCCTTCTTCTGCGGTATGAAGTCGACCCAAGGCTTTGAGATCGGAATCATTTAAAGCCTGTAAGCCGACCGAGACACGGTTCACACCCGCGGTTCGAAAATCGCGAAACTTCCCCGCCTCGACAGAAGTTGGGTTCGCCTCGAGCGTAACTTCAAGATCATTTGCAAGACGCCAGCGCTTTCCCAACGCGCTCAACAACGCCTCGGCCGTTCCGGGCGCCATCAAACTCGGGGTGCCGCCCCCGAAAAACACGCTATTCAGGACACGCCCCTCGGTTTCCGCCCCAAGGCGATCCAATTCCTTCAAATAGGCACTAACCCAAGCGTTTTGATCGATTTTGGCTGCGACATGACTGTTGAAATCGCAGTACGGGCACTTTGCCTGACAAAACGGCCAGTGGACGTATAGACCAAAGCCCGCCGGCTCACGCATCAGGGAACGCGGCCTTCAGTTTGGCAAATGCATCCGCTCTGTGGCTGACCTTATTCTTCTCCCAACGGTCCATCTCTCCGAAGGTAACGTCGTACCCTTTGGGCTGGAAAATGGGATCATACCCATGACCCTGATCGCCCCGCATCGGCCAAACGACCTGGCCCTCCATGCGTCCCTCGAACACTTCATCATGGCCATCGGGCCAGGCAAGAACAAACGTACAGCAGAACCGAGCAACACGTGGATGCGGTGCGGAAATGGCCTCAAGCTCATTATGAGAACGTGTCATAGCCATCTCAAAGTCGCGCCCGCTCGGTGTCTCCGCCCAATCGGCGGTGTAAACACCCGGCGCGCCGCCCAATGCATCAATTTCGATCCCGGAGTCGTCCGCCAGAGCGGGTAGACCAGTTGCCTGAGCTGCTGCATGCGCCTTCAGTCGTGCGTTTTCGACGAAAGTTGTCCCGGTTTCCTCCGGCTCGGGCAGACCCTTCTCCGATGCACCCACCACCGAAATGCCGTGGTCGCTCAGAAGATCAGAAATCTCCTCAAGCTTCCCGTTATTATGGGTCGCAACCAAAAGCGTTTTCTCGGTGAACTTACGCATCAGGATACGGAGTCTTTCTGGGCCGCAACCAAAACATCTGAACCAGCAGCTGCCAAATCCAACAACGACGTCATCTCGTCACGCGTAAAGGTCGAACCTTCGGCTGACATCTGCACTTCGATCAACTTCCCGCGACCCGTCATCACGAAGTTGCCGTCAACGCCAGCCTCGCTGTCTTCCGGGTAATCCAGATCAAGAACAGGCTGTCCGGCATAGATACCGCAGGACACCGCCGCGACATGATCTACAATCGGATCCGACGTGATCATGCCTGATGATAGAAGCTTGTTCACCGCCAAACGCAGAGCCACCCATCCACCGGTAATAGAAGCGCATCTTGTGCCGCCGTCGGCTTGAATGACATCGCAATCGATCAGGATTTGTCGCTCACCTAGGGCAGGGCGATCAATACATGCGCGAAGCGACCGTCCGATAAGCCTCTGAATCTCTTGTGTTCTACCACTCTGACCACGTTTGGCCTCACGGTTCATGCGGCTGTGGGTCGCGCGCGGCAGCATACCATACTCCGCGGTCACCCAGCCAAGGCCCGTGTTCTTCATCCAATGTGGCACGCGCTCATCAATCGACGCTGTGCACAGAACATGCGTGTCTCCGCAGCGGATCATGCAAGACCCCTCGGCATGCCGCGTCACACCTGTTTCAATCGAAACGGTCCGCATTTCGTTGGTTTCTCTGCCTGACGGGCGCATGGGGTGTCCTTCCTGAAGTTGATGGCGGTTGATAGTCGCCTAGCATTTCACCATCAACCCCGATTGACGCCGCCGGTCGCTTGCCTTTAATTGCAACGCCTTCTTCGGAGAAGAAAACCATGAGTGACGCCAGTAAGCTTTTGGACACGATGAACGATCGCTCTCGAGAGGTCTTTCGCAGGGTTGTCGAAGGCTTTCTGGAATCCGGCGGGCCGGTTGGCTCACGCACGCTTACGCGCGAGATGTCTGAGAAGGTAAGCGCGGCGACAATCCGGAATGTAATGCAGGACCTGGAGTATCTTGGCCTGCTCGATTCTCCGCACATCTCTGCGGGCCGTATCCCAACCCAACTTGGTCTCCGAATGTTTGTCGATGGTCTACTGGAAGTACGAGACCTAAGCGACGAAGACCGCGGTGCGATTGAAGGCTCGCTGGGTTCCAACGATGCGGACGTGACGTCTATTCTCGACCGGGTTGGGTCCGCGCTTTCTGGCGCAACCCATGGAGCAAGCCTTGTTCTTACCCCGAAGCATGAAGCGCCACTGAAACACATCGAATTTGTAAGCCTTGCACAGGATCGTGCACTGGTTGTGCTGGTCTTTGCAGATGGTCACGTCGAGAACCGGGTGTTTGCGCCGCCGCCCGGACAAACGCCAAGCTCAATGCGCGAAGCGGCAAACTTTCTGAACTCAATCGTCGAAGGCCACACTTTGTCCGAACTGGGTGATGTGATAGCGCGGGAAATCTCAACCCGCCGTCAGGAGCTGGACGCGCTTGCAAGGGAACTCGTCGAAAACGGTCACGCATTCTGGGAAAACGAAGGCCAAAGCTACGAACGACTTATCGTGCGCGGCCGGGCGAATCTCCTTGATGGAACAGACCAGGAAGAAGAGCTCGACCGCATTAGAACACTTTTTGACGACCTTGAGCGCAAGCGCGACATCGCAGAATTTCTCGATCTGACAGAAGGCGGTGATGGTGTGCGCATTTTTATTGGCTCTGAGAACAAGCTTTTTTCACTTTCGGGTTCCTCTTTGGTGGTCTCTCCATATATGAACGCGGATCGAAAGATCATCGGTGCGGTTGGGGTCATTGGCCCGACACGCCTCAATTATGGGCGGATCGTTCCGATTGTGGATTACACGGCTCAACTTGTGGGCCGCCTTATTGCAGATCGAGGGCAAGGATGAGTGACGCAGAGGCGAAGAAACCAGCAAATGAAGAAGAGCTGATCGACATCACCGATCCCGAGGCGCTGGAGGAGCCGGAGACGGATGAGATGATTCTCGCCCTTCAGGCAGAGCGCGACGAACTCAAAGATAAATTCATGCGCGCCTTGGCGGATGCGGAGAATTCCCGCAAGCGATCCGAGCGCGATCGCCGTGAAGCG
>CAZMRS010000053.1:0-9474 GCA_964568435.1 uncultured Boseongicola sp.
CCGAAATAATGGATGCCACCCTAGAAGTTTTGGACTCGGTGCGATCGAAAATCGATCGGCCGGTTCGAGTTGTTTGTCAGGACATCGGATTTGCTGCCCTCAAAGAATTCGGCAGGACCATTACTACCGACGTTTTAGAGCTGGCCAGAACCACAGATGGAACACTTCTCGGACCCGTCTCACACAACGCCTACCCGCCACGCGACGAGGGTGGATTGAATCCCTCTGGAGTACTGCGTCGGGAACTTGATCTGTTTGCCAATATTCGGCCAGCTCGAAATTGGAATGGGATAGTTGCGCCGATCTCTGCGCCAATTGACCTCGTGGTGATCCGCGAAAATCTCGAAGGGTTTTATGCAGACCGCAACATGCACGAAGGTCCTGGTGAGTTCATGCCAGTTCCGGGCGTTGCCCTTGCTATGCGTCGGATCACCGAGCATGCAAGTCGACGCATTGCCAATGCGGGCTTCCAGATTGCGTCCAAGCGGCCCGCAAAGCGTGTTGCGATCATTCACAAAGCCAACGTCATGCGGCTGTCAGATGGTCTTTTCCTCGATACCGTTCGAAACGTGGCAAAGGATTTTCCTGACATTGATTACGAAGAGGTACTGGTTGATGCTGCTGCAGCGCTCCTCGTGCGTGATCCAACTCGATTTGACACGATCATCACCACAAATATGTTCGGGGATATTCTCTCCGATTTGGCAAGCGAACTGTCAGGTGGACTTGGTATGGCAGGATCTCTGAACGCTGGGAGTCACCACGCTGCGGCACAAGCCCAGCATGGTTCGGCACCTGATATTGCGGGTCAAGATCTGGCAAACCCGACCTCACTGATCTTATCTCTCAGTATGTTGCTCCGACACTTTGGCGAAGAAGTCGCAGCTACTTCGATCGACAATGCAATCGGTGAGTCATTGTCTTCGCCCAACACGCGCACTCGGGATGTCGGCGGCAAGCTCGGAACAAGAGCTTTCGTCTCGGAGGTGACCTCAAGAATAAGGAACAGCTTATGACACAGCGCGCGATACCATTTCTCTTCATGCGTGGTGGGTCATCGCGTGGGCCTTACATGCGTCGCGAAGACTTGCCGCGGGATCAAGAAGCACTCGCCAGGGTTCTGGTCGCGCTCGTCGGCTCTGGCCATCCTTTGAACATTGACGGGATCGGTGGCGGCGACGCTGTGACGACAAAGGTCGCGATGTTGTCCCGATCGGACGATGACTGGGCCGAGATTGACTATTTCTTCGCTCAGGTCGGAGTGGAAAACGGACTTGTGGACTTCAAGCCCACGTGTGGAAACATCCTTGTCGGGGTTGGGCCTGCTGCCATCGAAATGGGGCTTGTCGAGCCGACCGGAGACGTGACAGAAGTCCGTATTCGAGCAGTAAACACGGGTGCGCGCGTCGCGTCTCAGGTTCGGACAACAGGCGGCAAAGTCGTGTATGACGGCGACGCGAAGATCGATGGCGTTCCGGGAACGGCCGCGCCGATTGATCTTCAATTTCACGACGTGGTTGGCGGAGCAACTGGAGCGCTATTTCCGACCGGAAATCGAAAGGATGTTGTGGATGGCATCGAAGTAAGCTGCCTGGATGTGGCTATGCCGATGGTGATCGCACGAGCGGAAGACTTTGGTCTTTCTGGAAATGAAAGCATCTCTGAACTCGATGAGAACCGCGCCTTTTTCGAGCAAATGGAGGGGGTTCGCTTAGAAGCTGGAACCCTGATGGGCATGGGCGACGTTTCCAAGTCGGTGACACCCAAGTTTGGCATTCTTTCAAATGCGAGAAACGGCGGAGACGCAACCGTCCGGTATTTTATACCTTGGAAGACGCACCCGACGTTGGCCGTTACGGGATCGCAGTGCATCAGTGCGTGTTTGCTCTGCCCAGGGACTGTCGGGGAGGGATTTATCGAGAGGTCTAGCTCTCCTGCGAGGCTAACCCTTGAACACCCGATGGGCCAGATGGAGGTTTCGGTTGAGTTTGAGGACACAGATGGGTCCTTCAATGTTGTCTCCGCTGGGCTGACTAGAACTGCACGCAAACTTGCGAGCGGTGACGTGTTTGTGCCTGGCTCGGTTTGGGGGAGTGGTTGACCCATCAAAGAGTTGTATACTATGGTATACAAAAAAGGAGATCGCCATGACGTCCGATGAATGTCTGACCGTCGCCAAAGCCGAACTTTCTGCAGCCCGGCAATTAATCCAAAACGAGATCCGCGCTTATCCTACACCGATCTCGGGATGTGATGCACAATTCAACTATTTGATCGGACTAAGGGGGGCAGTTTCTGAGGCGTTGCGCGCTCTCGAAACTCCACGTTTTGTTGCGACTCCACGCACGCCAACGCCATCGGCTGGGATCGAGAGCCGGTGAAGGTTCACATCCTCGACGACTGGTTCGACACACTGAGAACCCTGCCGTGCTTTTCGTTGTTGGAGGGCCATGACACCACCGTTTGGACTGATCACGAACCTGTCCCCGTTCGGCTCTCCGCGCGCGTGGCTGATGCGGAAGCGCTGATATTATTTCGGGAAAGAACGAAGATTGGTTCCGAGCTTCTCGAGCGCCTCCCAAACCTCAAGTTGATATCGCAGAGGAGCGTTTATCCGCATGTCGACGTGCCTGCCTGCTCTGATAACGGTGTCTTACTCTGCTCGAACATGCACTCAGGAACACCTTCGTACGCGGCGGCGGAGCACACGTTAGCCTTGATACTTTCTAGCTATCGACAAATACCGGATCAGGTCGCATCCATCAGGGCGGGCAACTGGCAGTCCGGTGTGGGTCGAACACTGAGGGGTAAAACGCTGGGTCTTTACGGCTTTGGTCGCATTGGGGGCGCGGTTGCAGAGTACGCAAAGGCGATTGGCATGAAGGTTCAATGGTGGTCATCCGAAGCTGGCCGCGCCAGAGCCATTGCGGCTGGGGAAAGTGTTCCAGCAAGCCGGGATGCCTTTTTTGCGACGTCCGATATTGTCAGCTTACATGTCCGTCTGAAGCCGGCAACACGAGGGATCATTACCGCGGAAGACTTGGCCGGAATGAAGGACAGATCCTTGTTTGTGAACACATCGCGTTCTGGGTTGGTTGTCCAAGGTGCGCTCGAGGCGGAGATGGAACGAGGGCGATTGTACGCTGCTGTGGATGTATTTGATTCAGAGCCGTTAACTGATCCGACGCATTCGCTTCTTACAAACCCAAATGTGTTGCCAACCCCGCACATAGGCTATGTCACCGAGGACGAATTCGATTTACAGTTCCGAGACATCTTTGAACATGTGAACGCCTACGCTGCGGGTAACCCGATCCACATGATCAATCCCGAGGTTTGGGCGGCGCAAAAAGCCTGACTGCCAAAGGTGCTCCCAGGATGACGACAAAGATCCTCAGTACGTGGTGCGCGACGACGAAGGCGACGTCCGCTCCAACGATCAAGGCCAGCACAGTCAGCTCCGCCTGACCCCCCGGCGCAAATGCAAGCAATGCCTCCATGCCTGGTGCAAGATTTGTCAAAACGACGGCTTCGACGACGACAATCGTTAGAACAACAAGCATGATGCAGAACCCCAAACCTGCAACGAGGTCATTTCGCACTTCCGCCATTGTAATACCCGCGTACTTTGCGCCGATGGTCATTCCTATGAAAAATTGTGCTGCCCAAATGGCCTCGGCAGGCGGCCGAGAGTTTAACAGACCAGCAATTGTAACGATTGCCGCAACGATAAGCGGTCCAAGGATTGAAGCGCCGAACAAGCCGATTTTTCGCGCCGCCCACCATCCGAACAGGGCGCATACCACCATGAGACCCAGTTCCGCTGGCGGAACAGTATTGATCGGAACACCGGGAGGGTTCTGAAGGTCGGCGTCCCAAATTCCATTGAGCAGAAAAGGCAGCGCAACGACTATTACCAGGACGCGCGTCGCATGAATGAGCGAGAGTGTTCTGACTTTGGCGCCGGCTTCCTCTCCAAAGACCAGCATGTCCTGCAGTCCCCCAGGCATTGTAGAATAGTAAGCCGTCGGGAAGTCGTATCCCCAAATGCGTTGAAAATAGGGGACCCCGGCAAGTCCGATCAGCACAACAGTCGCAGGCATCAGCAGCAGGGTTGGCCACATGGCCGGAAAGCTGGCGAGCACTGCCGGTGTCAATGTTGAACCCACCGCTACGCCGAGAACGGTCCGCATTCCATTGTTGACTGGCTTAAGTCCCCGCAGCGGAATCCCGACCAATGCGGCTAGGAGGCACGCTGCGATTGGTCCGAGGAGCCAGGGGAGCGGAATGCCGGCTGCTTTAAAAGCCCAAACGCCAACAAGTGCGATCGCGAAAGTCAAGGCGACCTGTATCACTTGGAAAGTGCCTTCAGCCGTTGTCGAAGCGACGTTTGAAGATGCGCTTCCGCCGCAGCTCCAGCCGCTTCTACGTCTCCCACCCTTAGCGCATCAATTATCGTTTGGTGCTGTTTCACGACGATATCTATCCGATCTTTGTCCGTGAATGTTGTAGGCCCGAGAAGTAACAGCGAGTTGTTTAAAGCTCGGGCGGACTCCAGCAGGAACCGATTGCGGCCTGCAAGATAGAGCCCTCGGTGGAAGTCTTGGTTGATTGCGGCCGCACGGGAAGGGTTGTCACGTTCGAACAAGATCTCTTCGTTGAAGTCTTCAAGAGTATCGAATTCAGCGTCCGTCCCGTGTCGCGCCGCTAGCTCAGCTGCTGTTCGTTCCAGGACGACCCGCATTTCATAAAGTTCGACGACTTCACCATGGCTTAGTTGCCGAACGACTGCACCCATTCGCGGGCGATGCTCTACGATTCCGTCCGACTCGAGTTTGCGCAACGCTTCTCGTACTGGGGTTCTCGAGAGTTTCAAACGCTCTCCGACATCCTCTTCCCGCAATCGATGTCCGGGAGGGTAAACGCCTGATTTAATAGATGAAATCAGGGCATCGTAGGCAGATTCACCGCTTGATTTTTGAGGCATTTTCAATCTTTCAACATCTCGTCTTGCTTTCTGTATCCAGTTGGATACAAGAAGTCCATGGAGAAAAACACCATGTCCCAAACCTACGATATCGCCGTGATCGGAGGCGGAAACGCTGCGCTCTGCGCCGCTATGACTGCGGCCGAGGCCGGCGCGCGCGTCGTCATCCTTGAGGCTGCGCCAAAACCATATCGAGGCGGAAACTCCCGGCACACACGAAACTTCCGATGTATGCACAATGGTCCGCTCGGCCCTCTCATCGAAAGCTATTCGGAAGATGAATATCTTGGCGATCTTTTGAAAGTGACTGGTGGCAAGACGGACGAAGGTTTGGCGCGTATGGTCATTCGCGCCTCTGAAGAGTGTCTTCCTTGGATGGAGGCGCACGGTGTTCGCTTCCAGCCATCCCTCTCAGGGACTCTATCCTTGGCCAGGACCAATGCCTTTTTCCTCGGTGGAGGGAAGGGGCTGGTGAACGCCTATTATCGGACGGCCGCCAAGCTCGGTGTGGACGTTCATTACGAAGCCAAGGTGACACATCTTGAGTTGGATGAAGATCGCGTTGCGTGTATCGAGTACCTCCAGAATGGACTAACACATAGTTTGGAGCCCAAGGCCATTGTCGTGGCATCTGGCGGTTTTCAAGCGGATATCGACTGGCTTGCGCGCGCATGGGGCCCGGCGGCTCGTAACTTTCTCATTCGCGGGACACCCTATAACCGCGGTGAAGTACTGGCCGATCTCTTGGATCAGGGTGTCGAACAAGTTGGTGATCCGACTCAATGTCATGCGGTAGCCATCGACGGCCGCGCACCGAAATTTGATGGTGGCATAGTTACGCGGCTTGACTGCGTGCCGTTCTCGGTCGTCGTGAACAAGAACGCTGAACGCTTTTACGACGAAGGTGAGGACGTCTGGCCCAAGCGATATGCGATTTGGGGCCGCCTGGTCGCCGAACAACCCGATCAGGTGGGGTTCGCCATTATCGATGCAAAGTCCCTTGAGTTGTTTATGCCGTCGGTTTTTCCACCAATCAAAGCAGATACACCCGAGGATCTGGCCAAAAAACTTGGCCTTCCGCCCGAACGGTTGCTTCAGACAATCGATGAGTTCAACAGAGCCTGTGGGAACGCGTCTAACTTCAAACCCACTGAGTTGGACGGTGTGGCAACGAGTGGTCTTACTCCTCCAAAAACGAACTGGGCGCGCCCGATCACAGAGCCTCCCTTCTACGGTTACAGCCTTCGAACGGGAGTAACCTTCACCTACCTCGGATTGAAGGTTGATGACAAAGCACAATGCAGCATTGGTAACCGGCCGATTAGCAATCTTTGGGCTGCCGGTGAGACCATGGCAGGGTCGATCCTGGGTCAAGGGTATCTCGCGGGGTTTGGCATGACGATCGGTACCGTCTTTGGGCGCATCGCAGGAAGAGAGGCCGCCGACCATGCAAACTGAACTTATCTCTGAAGCCCGTCGTCAGGCCGAAGTCTGCAATGCCTGCCGTTATTGCGAGGGCTACTGCTCGGTATTTCCGGCCTTGCACCGCGAGCGCGCGTTCAGTGATGGCGACATCATGCAGCTCGCCAATCTTTGTCATAACTGCAGGGGTTGCTACTATGCTTGCCAATATACGGCACCACATGAGTTCGACCTCAACCTTCCCAAAGTATTGGCTGAGGTCCGGCAGGCGAGCTGGGAAGATTTCGCATGGCCAAGCAACTTTGCGAGTCTGTTTGCGCGTTCAGGCGTAGCCATTGGTGCCGGACTTGTTCTGGCATTCACTGTCATTTTCTTATTGGTCCGTGCGATACGTCCGGAAGATGGAGAGGGCTTCTACGCGTACATGTCGCATGGCTTAATGGTCGCGATCTTCCTTCCTGCTTTCGCTTTGCCGCTATGTACGGTCGCAATTTCTCTAAGAACCTACTGGCGTTCAGTTGGCGGAGGATCGGTGCGGCTGGCTGACGTTTGGGCGGCATGTCGTGGCGCCGGCAGGATGAAAAACCTTGAAGGTGGCCACGGCGACGGATGCAATTTCGAGGACGAAGACCAGTTTAGTCAGGCGCGGCGGCATTTTCATCAGGCGACGCTCTATGGATTCTTGCTGTGTTTTGCGTCGACATCGAGCGGTACGGTACTACATTATGGATTTGGCTTCGAAGCCCCCTACGGGGTCTTCAGCATTCCAAAGTTACTCGGTGTGCCGGGCGGCGTCTTGCTTTGTGTTGGTACTGCTGGTCTTGCGTGGCTAAAGACTAAGGCTGATCCAAACCTCGGTGCTGTCAAGGTTTGGGGTGGCGAAATGGCGTTTGTCCTACTCTTGTTTGTGGTGAGTCTTACGGGCCTTTTGCTCTTTGGTGCCACAGGAACTGGAGCCGTATCATGGATCCTTCCGCTTCATCTCTCAGCTGTGCTGACGTTCTTCCTTTTGACCCCGTACTCAAAGATGGCTCATGGGTTTTATCGTTTGGCGGCGCTCACAAAGGAAGAAGCTTCGAAGTAGCATCCGCAGTGATATCGCTGCCCGACGGAAGGAGTACTTTGTTAATTTAGGGTACGCTTCAGACCCGCTTAGTTTATGTCAGCTCATGTGACGCTTCACGACCCTGGTCACTTCCCGATGTACTCAAACCCACCTGTTTTTTGGAATGAGATCTCGGCGTTTCTGAAGCGGATGGAAGTATAGTCGTTTCTGGTTTCGCGCATCTTCCCACCGGGAACCGTTGTAACGGGGACGTTCGTTTTCGCGCGGCTCCTCGATACCTTGGCTGCACTGCGCGTGGACCATCGCAAATCTGGCTCGGGACTTGAAACCTGAACGTGAGGCGGGGATTTCGTTATTGTGAGGTACACCGAGTTCTAATCGTCAGACGGAAACTCGGTTATTGCAGATGGCCATCCGTATTTCTTTACGAAAGTGGTGTGCTCGCCCTTGCGCGGCGCCGTTTTATCCAGAGCAAGTTCTGAGCGTCCAAATTTGATAGGGCTTCGTACCCCAGGGACGGCTTCGGGCATGATTTGCATACCACGCGCGACAATTTGTGGGTCGTCGAACACTTCGCCAATTGAGTTGATAGGGGAAGCCGGGACCATTGCGGTTTCTAAAGCAGCCAGCAGTTCGGACTTGCTCCATTGAACCGTACTTTGCCGCAGTTGTGGAACCAGTTCTTCTCGGTGCGCAACGCGGCCGGAGTTCGTGGCAAAGTCGGCGTTTGATTTCAGATCTGCACGGTTCAATACATCGCAGAGAGCCTGATACTGTCGGTCATTTCCAGCGGCGATGATGACGTCGCCGTCCGCAACAGGGAAAACCTGATAGGGAACAATATTGGGGTGCTGATTGCCCATTCTGGTTGGCGACACACCTGTTGCGAGGAAATTCATCGCCTGGTTCGCTAGTGTTCCAAGGCCGGTGTCGAGAAGGCTCATATCAACCAATTGACCTTGACCGGAGGTCTGCCTTTCAGAGAGCGCTGCTTGGATAGCAATCACAGCATAAAGTCCCGTATAAATATCTGTAAGTGCGACACCGACTTTCTGCGGTTCGCCCGTCGGGTCGCCTGTGACTGACATCAGGCCACACATACCCTGGACGAGGTAGTCGTAGCCGGCCCTTGACGAATAAGGGCCGTCTTGGCCGAAACCTGTTATCGAACAATAGACCAAGCCGGTGTTCGTCTGCCTAAGGGACGAGTAGTCGAGGCCGAAGCGGGCCAGCCCACCGACCTTAAAGTTTTCGATCACAACGTCAGCCTCCGCCGCGAGTGTCTGAATGTGTCTAAGGTCTTCAGGGTTTCGGAAGTCTGCGGTTATGCTGAGCTTGCCGCGATTACAGCTGTAGAAATACGCAGCCGAAGTGTCGCCCTCTCGATCTATGAATGGGGGCCCCCACTTTCGGGTGTCGTCGCCTTCCGGACTTTCGACCTTGATCACCGTTGCGCCAAGATCGGCCAGAACCTGGCCGACCCAAGGTCCCGCTAGGATCCGGGCCAATTCGAGGACTTTCAGCCCTTCAAGCGGTGCCATTAGAAGAAAGCCTGCAACCCGGTTTGTGCGCGCCCAAGGATCAACGCGTGGATGTCATGCGTTCCTTCGTAAGTGTTCACAGTTTCTAGGTTCTGAGCATGTCGAATTACACCGTACTCGCTCATGATGCCATTGCCACCATGCATGTCGCGCGCGTTCCGAGCGATATCCAGTGCCTTGCCGCAATTGTTGCGTTTGATAAGGCTGATGGCCTCGGGAGCGGCTGTACCATCGTCCAGCATTCGACCCACTCGCAGGGCAGCCTGGAGGCCGAGCGTGATTTCGGTCTGCATGTCGGCAAGCTTCTTCTGGAACAATTGTGTCTGTGCAAGCGGCCGTCCAAATTGCCGACGATCAAGTCCGTAGGCCCGCGCACGATGCCAACAATCCTCGGCTGCGCCCATGACCCCCCAGGCAATGCCGTATCGCGCCCGATTCAAGCAGCCAAAAGGGCCTTT
>CAZMRS010000054.1:0-9372 GCA_964568435.1 uncultured Boseongicola sp.
CGTCTTTCTCTCAACGCACTATCGCAAGCCAATGGATTGGACCGAGAAGAAGCGTGAAGAAGCCGAGGCGACGCTGCGCAAGTGGTATCGAATAGCCGAAGACGGTGGAGCAGTATCCGAGCACGTTATCAATGCTTTGGCCGACGACCTTAACACCCATGAGGCAATTTCGGCGTTGCACAAGATTGTGGGCGACCAAGACGGCGCAACACTCAAGGCAAGTCTGCAGTTTTTGGGGCTTATGGGAGAGCAAGCACCTGCTTGGTCATCGGTGGGTCACGATGAACTTGCTACATTGGCGATCAAACTTGCCGATGTGCGCGCCACAGCGATGGCGACGAAAGACTTTAGCCAAGTCGACGAACTCAAAGCAGCACTGGCTGAGGCAGGCGTCGAAGTAAGAATGAGCAAGGCAGGGGTTGAACTACTTCCGGCCGAAGGCTTCGATGCAGCCAAACTGGAGGGCCTCAAATGACCCGGGAACGTCTTTTCCTTTTCGACACCACGTTGCGCGATGGCCAACAGACACAGGGTGTCCAGTTTTCCGCGAGCGAGAAAACACAGATCGCACAAGCGCTTGATGCTCTCGGTGTGGATTACATCGAAGGTGGCTGGCCAGGTGCCAACCCGACGGATAGTGCGTTCTTCGATACGCGTCCGCAAACGAGGGCAACGTTCACAGCGTTTGGCATGACAAAGCGGGCAGGGCGCTCGGCCGCTAACGACGACGTTCTTGCCGCCGTACTGAACGCCAACACACCGGCGGTTTGCCTGGTTGGAAAAACACATGACTTTCACGTGGATACCGCGCTCGGCATCACGCTTGACGAGAACCTTGGTAATATTCGCGAAAGCGTTGCGCATATTGTTGCACAGGGACGCGAAGCGCTGTTTGACGCCGAACACTTCTTCGATGGCTACAAAACAAACCCTGACTACGCGCTAACCTGTGTAAAAGCCGCCTATGACGCCGGCGCACGTTGGGTCGTTCTGTGCGATACCAACGGCGGGACGCTGCCGCACGAAGTTGGCGCCATCACTGCGGCTGTGATCGAAGCTGGAGTGCCGGGCGATCACTTAGGCATCCACACCCATGATGACACGGGAAATGCCGTTGCCGGTACGCTGGCGGCTGTGGACGCCGGTGCTCGACATATCCAAGGGACGTTGAATGGTCTCGGCGAGCGCTGCGGGAACGCGAACCTCACCACATTGATCCCGACGTTGCTTTTGAAAGAGCCTTACGCGACGCGTTTCGAAACCGGCATTGATACAGAAGCGCTTTCAGGTCTGACGCGCACAAGCCGTATGTTGGATGATTTGCTGAACAGGGTTCCGTTGCGCAGCGCGCCTTACGTCGGGTCCTCGGCATTTGCCCATAAAGCTGGCCTTCATGCCTCTGCGATTGTGAAGGACCCTACGACCTACGAACACGTACAACCGGAAGTCGTCGGAAACGAACGCATCGTTCCGATGTCAAATCAGGCAGGTCAGTCCAACCTGATAAAGCGTTTGTCCGAAATGGGTTTGCCCGCTGAGAAAGGTGATCCCGCTCTGTCTCGCATTCTCGACAAGGTGAAGGAACGCGAAACCGAGGGGTATGCATTCGACAGCGCACAGGCAAGTTTTGAACTGCTGGCAAGGCAGGAACTTGGTCTGGCACCAGACTTTTTTGAGGTCGAGCGTTACCGGGTTATCACCGAGCGACGTCGGAACGCCAAAGGCGAAATTGTTGTCGAATCCGAAGCCGTGGTCACGATCTCGACCGCTGCAGGCGCAAGAACCAGTTTCTTCAAGAACGAACATGCCAAAGACATGCAGGACGACGGCCCGGTGAACGCCCTCTGGCAGGCGTTGAAATCCGATCTTGGACCTTATCAAACCGCAATTGATGATATGCGCCTCACTGACTTCAGGGTGCGGATCACACAAGGCGGCACAGAGGCGGTAACCCGCGTCATAATCGACTTTGCCGACGATCAAGGACGCGCCTGGGCCACCGTTGGAGTGTCTGCAAACATTGTGGATGCATCATTTGAAGCCCTGGTCGACGCCATCACCTGGAAGCTGGTGAGAGACGAGGCGCGTACGTAGAATGTCGCTTCAGGCTTGCGCTGACATCGTTCGCAAGGGAGACCTCGACAGGTTTCTTGCCGCAATGGCGGCGCCCGTGTCTGCGCGCCGGATTCTGTTTCCACTGTACGCTTTCAACGTCGAGGTCGCGCGCGCTCCTTGGGTCACCCAAGAGCCGATGATCGCGGAAATGAGACTTCAATGGTGGCGGGATGTTTTGGAGGAGATCGCAGAGGGTCGCGATGTCAGAAAGCATGAGGTGACGACAGAACTGGCCGCGGTTCTTACGCCAGAGGCAGCCAAAATGCTCGACGGACTTGTCAACGCACGGCGCTGGGATATCTACAGCGACGCCTTCGAAGACCAAGACCATTTTGAAGAGTATCTTGCCAAAACTGGCGGAAGGTTAATGTCTGTCGCCGCTCAACTATTGGCGCCAAACCTTGACCGCGATCAGCTTCAGATCGTTTCAAAACTTGGCATGTCCGCAGCCCTTGTACGGTTCCTCCAAGCAGTTCCTGATCTGGAATCGAAAGGGCGCATCCCCCTCGTTGACGGTCGGCCTGAGGCCATTTTGACGCTCGCTCAAAATGCGTTGGCAGAGTTGCCTAGCCTTAAAGCTCTTCCAGCCGAGGCGCGCCCGGCTTTATCGGAGGGATGGCAAACCAGACCCCTGCTAACTCAGATAACAAAAAATCCGGCGCGAGTAGCAGAAGGCTCGGTCGGCCTTTCCGAATTCAGTAAAAGGCTGCGCCTGTTCTTTGCAGCGCATTAAGGGGTCGCAGCATCTACTGAGCATGTTTTGGCACGGGCCGTAGGACCAGCCATATCAGCGCGCCGCCTGCAAGGACAAGGAACGGAGCCATTGCAAAGTTTACGGCCCGCCATCCTTCGACCGCGTCACCACCAAGACAATTCATCAATCCGCCTGATGACAAAGACGCCACGGTCACGCATCCCATCACAATCATGTCGTTCATGCCTTGAACCCGACCGCGTTCTTCCACGCTATGCGCCTCTGACAGCATCGAAGTGGCCCCGATGAAGCCAAAGTTCCAACCGATGCCAAGCAGAATCAACGCAATAAAGAAGTTCGTCAGCTCGGTTCCCATTAAGGCGACGGCACCCGCTCCAGTCAGGATCATAAGTCCAACTGCAACGATCCGAGGAGCTCCAAAGCGGGCCACCAGGTGGCCGGTAAAAAACGACGGGGCGTACATGGCTAGAACGTGAGCGGACACAATATCTGCTGCATTATCAGTGGTGTAACCGTAGCCCACAACCGCCAACGGCGTCGACGTCATAACAAGGTTCATGAGCGCGTACGCCACCATCGCGCAGATGATCGAGACCGCAATGCGGGGATCTCGCAAAAGCTCGAGTCGGTTGCGACCGCAGTGCTTTCGTTGACCTCTTTGTTGGGAAGTGGCGTGTCGAGGAAGAAGAACACAACCCCACCGACAATGTTCAAGAAGATGACCGCGATGTAAGTCCCCAAAAAGGGGACGACCATTGTATCGGATGTCAGCTTTACCAGCTGTGGTCCGATAATCGCGCTGAGAAGACCTCCGGCCATGACATAGCTGATGGCTTTTGGACGGAAACTGTCGGACGCAACATCTATTGCCGCAAACCGGTAGAAGCCGTGCGCGGACATATAGATACCCGTGAAAAAAGAGCCGACTAGAAACAGCCAAAAGTTGCCGGCTATCAGGCCGTAGGCGCCAATTGCGGCACCAAACACGCCGCCAGAGGTCCCGAGCAAAAATCCAGCCATGCGTCCAAAGCGCTGCATGAATGCGGACACTGGGGTGGCTGCAAGCATTGACCCCAAAACAATCATTGTAATTGGCAAAGTTGCCAGACACACATTCGGCGCCAGTGTTGTGCCAGCCAGTCCCCCGATGATGAAAATCATGGGGAGCTGCGCGCCTAAAATCGCGTTTGCCGCCACCAAAACAGCCACGTTTCTTTTCGCGCGCTTGTCGTCAATCACCCGAGCCATTTCAACCGCCTACGCCTGTGCACGGTGTGGCGCAAGCATGAGTTCGTGGCAGCCGAAGATTGCGTCACTTGACGATGAAAAAAATCGACCAATTTAAACGGCAAATATCGACTTTCGGACAAGGGAAATTCTAGTGGAAGACGGGGTGACAAGAGAGCCAAATGGCAAGCGCCCACTTGCGTATGCCACCGGACTCGCGCGGCAAAGCCAGATGCGTGTTCTTTTGCTCGCCGGTACAGCCGAGGCCCGTCATATTTCCTACGCGCTTACCCGGGAAAGCAACATTATCTTGACGGTGTCGTTGGCTCGACCTGAACGGATTCCTTACAAATATGGCTGGCCTGTTCGCATAGGTGGTTGGGGCGGTTATGACGCCTTCCGCGAGTATCTGAAAGGTGAACAGATTGATGCAGTCATCGACGCAACACACCCCTTTGCAGATAAAATGGGACATCGAACCGCCAGAGCTGTGAAAGAACTCGGAATCGAAGCGATCAGGTTTATGCGTCCTGCATGGATGCCTTCCGCGGTAGATAATTGGACGTTCCTGAACTCCGCAGAAGAAGCGGCCAATAATATCCCTGAGAACGCGACAGTCTTTCTTGCGACTGGAAGACGCGATTTGAAGTCCTTTAAAAACCTTGCACCTCGGCGCGTGATTTGCCGCATCAAAGAGGCACCCGACGATCCAATTCCATTGGCAAACGCCGAATATCATGTAGCGCGAAATCTGGTTTCGGTGGATCAGGAGATCTCGATTTTTGAAAAGTTTGGTGTGGATTGGCTCGTCACCAGAAACTCCGGAGGGCAAGGGAGCTGGCCAAAACTTGAAGCCGCGCGCACTTTAGGTTTGCCGGTGGCCATGATACGAAGACCGCCTCCCGCCGATTTGTTAAAGATCAACTCGGTGGCAGAAACACTGAACTGGATAAAACGACGGCGCTATGCATGACAGTTGGCAGGGTTATCACTTCAGACGCCTGTGTCCTGGAAGGCGCTGAGTGGTTAGCCAAGAACCATCCCCGGTTTGCTTTTGCGCTGGAGCAAACGGGTCAGCCGCCCTTGAGGCTCCGTCCCGACGGCTTTTCTGCTCTTCTGGATGCTATCGTTAGCCAGCAAGTATCGGTTGCCTCCGCCGCGGCCATTTGGGAGCGCATGCATGGCGCAGAGATGACATCACAAGAAAACATTCTCGCGGCAGATGACGATGCACTGAAAGCGTGCGGCCTCTCCCGACAAAAGATGCGCTATGCACGTGAACTTGCTTCTGCCGGAATCGATTACGAAGATTTGAGAAACACGCCCACCGACGGCGTTATCGAAAGGCTTATTGTTGTCCCTGGAATTGGTCGCTGGACCGCAGAGATATATGCCATGTTTTCTCTCGGCCGCGCCGACGTTTTCGCGCCAGGCGACCTCGCATTGCAAGAGGCCGCAAGAGCGCTCTTTGGTTTGGAAAGCCGTCCGTCTGAGAAAGAATTGCGCTTGATGTCAGAGGATTGGGCGCCATGGCGATCGGTTGCAGCTCGGCTTTTGTGGGCGTACTACCGCGTCGACAAGAACCGAGAAGGCGTAAAATGAGCGAAGATCTTGAATTCCAAAGGCGAGGGTCAGCATCAGGCGAAGACACGTCTGTCGTGATTTTTCTTCATGGCTATGGAGCCGATGGCAATGACCTTCTCGGACTCGCTGAGCCGCTTGCGCCACACCTTCCAGACACAGTCTTCATAGCGCCTAACGCACCTGACCGGTCGATGGCCAATCCAATGGGCTTTCAATGGTTCCCGATACCTTGGATCGACGGATCATCCGAAACCGCCGCTGGCGAGGGCCTGCTAAGGTCCGCGCGGCGACTTGATGCGTTTATCGACAAGGTGTTGGCTGACGAAGGTTTGACGCCAGACCGACTTATGCTCTTCGGGTTCAGCCAAGGCACGATGATGAGCTTGCATGTGGCCCCGCGGCGCACCGATCAGATTGCTGGCATCGTTGGTTTCTCCGGGCGACTTATGATGCCCGATGCGCTGGCAATCGAAGCCATCTCGCGACCTCCCGTGCTCTTGGTACATGGTGACGCTGATGATGTCGTGCAGTTCCCCGAAATGCAGGCTGCAGCCGAAGCGTTGCAGAACGCAGAATTCGACGTCTATGGCCACGTTATGAAGGGAACCGGTCACGGCATCGCACCTGATGGCTTAGGCGTGGCATTGACGTTTATGCGTTCGTTCTTTGGTATCGAGTAAGCCGACCGCAAGTATGAAAGCATACACTGCCTTTGCGGTGATAAGCTGAAGTCTCTGAACTACTGTCAAATTTCCTTCATCAAATGCGACTAGATCACAAAGCAATGACGTTATTGTGGGGCTTGCGCGATCTGAACCCCTATATATAGTCGAGTTAGGCAAGCAGTGTGGGAGCCTATCGAAAAGAGGCCCCAGAAAGGTGTAGGGTGAGCGCGACGATGGATGGTGATTTTAGAACGAGTTTTGTGCGTGAATCAGGAAACTTGCGCCATAATCCAGCTCTTGTCCTGAATGCAGACTATCGGCCGCTTTCGTATTACCCGTTATCCCTTTGGCCCTGGCAAGAAGCCATCAAAGCCGCTTATCTGGATCGGGTCCAAATTGTCGCCGAATACGACGACGTCGTAAGAAGCCCCTCAACAGAGATACGAATACCGTCGGTCGTCGTTCTGAAAGACTATATCCAACCTCAAAAGCGCGTGGCCTTCACGCGCTTTAATCTTTTTTTAAGGGATGAATTTCGCTGCCAATACTGTGGGGCCAAAGGAGACCTCACCTTTGATCACGTTGTACCCCGCGCACGTGGCGGCATAACGAGCTGGGAAAACGTCGTTGCAGCTTGCTCCAGGTGCAACTTGAAGAAGGGCTCAAAATCGCTCCGCCAAGTCGGCATGGCGCTCAAGAAGCCACCTCGCAGGCCTGCCTCCGAAGAGTTGCGAAACCGCGGTCGGAAGTTTCCGCCAAACCATCTCCATGAAACCTGGCTGGATTTCCTTTACTGGGACGCAGAGCTCGACGAATAGCCTAAGCCGAGCAACTCGCACCACCAAGAACACAGAACTTCGCACAATGCGGATGGTTCAAGCGAACTGGCCGCTCGGCTTCTTCCAAAGTTGTACCCAATTCAAACTCCTCATCGTAGGGGAGCAGTGTGCAGGCCAAGACACTTGGAGATTTGGCACCGCGACGCTTAACGACCATTCTTGAAGACGAACACATGACTGCGTCCGGGGATTTGTCCAGAATGCCCCAGCACGCCGTTGTAATCTCAGGCACGTCGACAGTCTCATCCATCTCGGGGAAAAGCACCGTCTCGGCGGGGCTGGCCGCATCAATTTCAAACCTTTCTTTTACGAACAAAGACTTGTAGCCCTCTCTTGATGCCGCGTCAGTCTCTCCCCAAATTGTACGCCCCGCGACAGCCATCTGAATTCCCGCATCTCGGAGCCAACGCATCCCGTCGAGTGTCTTTTTAAACGAACCTTTGCCGCGCTCAAGATCATGAAACTCCTCCGACCAGTGATCCACTGAAATTCGGAGTGTCAGTTTGCCAGGATAGCTCCCGTTCAACTCGACGAGTCCGGCCTTAACTGACTTTCGCATCATTGGGCGCATTGCATTGGTCAGGATGAGAACGTCGTAACCACGATCAAGCGATCGGCGCGTGATCTCGATCATCTCGGGGTTCATGAAAGGCTCACCACCGGTAAAGGCAATCTCACGCACACCCCAATCACGACTCTCGAGTTGATCTAGGTAGTCACTTACTTCATCGGCAGTGATGTAAACCAATCGATCATTGGTCGGCGAAGACTCAATATAGCAGTTCACACACTCAATATTGCAGAGTGTCCCTGTATTGAACCAAAGCGTTTCGGGGTTTGTCAGCTTTACCTCGGCCCGCTGTTCACCTTTTGCGGTAATGAACGGATCCTTGAACTTTTCTGGCGCGAGGCCATGGGCAACTTGGTCTTTCATGAGTCTCTTCAATCCTGAGTTGCGGCATACCTAGACGCTTGTCGTGCGATCGCAAAGTATCTTGCAAAGGACGTGACGGACTTGTGAACGGATCGCTTGTCGCTAGACTTGCGCCGCGAATAGCGATATGCGCCTCACAAAGGACTTTTGTTAGCGTTAACGCTGCGACTGCTAAGATCAAAAAGGAACTCGCTCATGGTCTCGCGCGTCATTCCGGTTGAGGACTTTGACCTCGTTATTTTTGGCGGCACAGGCGATCTGGCCAGACGGAAGATTTTCCCTGGGCTATTCCGTCGGTTCATGTCCGGTCAAATGCCTGAAACATCCCGTATCATCGGTGCAGCAAGATCGGACTTGTCTGACGACGATTTTCAGCTGGACATCAAGCTTGCGCTTGAAGAATTCGTCGCGAAAGAGAACCGGCCCTCTGCACAGGTCAAGAAGTTCATAGCTCAGATCGGTTACGTCAGGATTGATGCGACGGGCAACGCGGGCTGGCCCGATCTTAAGAAGCTTGTCCGCAGCGACAAAGATGTCGTTCAAGCATTTTACTTCTCTGTGGCACCAAGCCTCTTTGGTTCCCTTGCGGAGCGGCTGCACACTCACAAGATTGCCAATGAAACGGCCCGCATTGTTGTGGAGAAGCCATTTGGGCGCGATCTTGAAAGTGCCAAAGCCCTGAACGCAACGTTGCGCGAGCATTTCGATGAGAGCCAAATCTATCGGATCGACCACTATCTCGGGAAAGAAACTGTTCAAAACCTGATGGCAGTCCGGTTTGGGAACATGCTGTTCGAACCGCTATGGAATGCTCAATACGTCGACCACGTCCAAATTACCGTCGCCGAAACGGTCGGAGTTGGGGGCAGGGGTGGCTATTACGACAAGTCAGGTGCCATGCGGGATATGGTGCAAAACCACCTCATGCAGCTGCTGTGCCTGATTGCGATGGAGCCGCCTGCGCATTTCGATCCTGACGCAGTTCGCGACGAGAAACTCAAAGTGATCCGCGCGTTAGATCCCGCACCAAGAGACGACATCGTTCGGGGTCAGTATGTCTCTGATGTTAGGGGAGAAAGTTTCCTGGACGAGGTCGAGAACCGCGACAGTATCACGGAAAGCTTCATCGCCATGAAGCTGTCAATTTCGAACTGGCGATGGGCGGGGGTGCCGTTCTATCTGCGCACCGGAAAACGTCTGAAGGCGCGCGCATCCGAAATTGCAATCGTCTTCAAGGAAACGCCGCATTCAATCTTTGACGCGGAAAGCGGACGTCATCGGAACATTCTCTCA
>CAZMRS010000055.1:0-9371 GCA_964568435.1 uncultured Boseongicola sp.
GGGCTTCGAAGGGTGAGGGTTCGAAATACACATTCAACTACGAAGCGCTGAAAGCGCTCAACGAAGGTGTGCAGATGCGCTCAGACTGGGTGCTGCCAATCTGTACCGGCCACGAAAGGCTAAAGGACGCCAACGGCGACAAAGCCCACCCCACACAGAAACCGGAATCTCTTTTGCATCGTGTTCTGCTCGGCACGACAAACCCCGGTGACGTTGTGCTTGATCCGTTCTTCGGAACTGGAACTACAGGTGCCGTGGCCAAAATGCTTGGTCGCGAGTTCATCGGCATCGAAAGAGAAGCCTCCTATCGCGACGTTGCCGAAAAGCGGATCGCCAAGATACGCAAGTTTGATAAAGCTGCGCTCGAGGTTTCGGCTTCCAAACGCGCTGAGCCTCGGGTTCCATTCGGCCAACTTGTTGAACGCGGCATGCTTCGCCCCGGCGAGGTTCTGACATCCCCGCGCGGTCATGCTGCCAAAGTACGCGCTGACGGAACACTGGTTGCTGACGACATCAAAGGCTCCATCCACCAGGTTGGTGCCGCGCTTGAGGGTGCGCCAAGCTGCAACGGCTGGACGTATTGGAACTTTAAGCGTGACGGCAAGACAGTCTCGATCGACGTTTTACGCCAGCAAGTCCGTGCTGAGATGAATTAATTTCCCATATACCGCCGGTGCTTGTGGCCGCCCACGGCATCGACCTTGGCCCCGCTTTATGCGGGGTCTTTTTTTACGGTTGGAGAATAACTCCAGAGACTTGCGCGCGAGGTCCTATGAAATCCGGGCGACGACATATTCGGCGAGGTCTTCGAGCATCGTTCTTAGTTCATGCTGTGGCAGCACCGCTAGCGCTTCGCGCGCCTTCACCGACCACCGCATGGCATCCTGACGTGTGTCGGATAACGTCTCGTACTTCGCGATCAGCGCCAGAGCCTGCTGCAGATCATCGTCACGTTGATCGCCCTTTTCGATGGTTCGGACCCAGAATGCACGTTCCTCGGCTGTCGCTTGAGCAATGGCCTTAATCACAGGCAGCGTAAGCTTTCGCTCCCGAAAGTCGTCCCCAACGTTCTTGCCGGTGGCTGAAGCGTCCCCCTCATAATCCAGAAGGTCGTCGGCTATCTGGAATGCGATACCAAGGGCGTCACCATAGGCGTTCAAAGCTGCAACCTGTTCATTGGTCGCGTTGGAGATGACCCCACCAACTTCGCAAGCGGCAGCAAAAAGGGCAGCCGTCTTTCCTCGAACGACTTGCAGATAAACATCTTCCGTCGTTGCTAAGTTAGCCGCCGCAGTCAGCTGTAGAACTTCGCCTTCGGCAATCGTAGCAGCGGCGTCCGAGAGAATCCTCAAAACGTCGATCGAGCCAGTATCAGTCATCAGCTGGAAGGACCGCGCGAACAGGTAATCCCCAACAAGAACAGATGACTTGTTATCCCAAAGCAGGTTCGCAGTAGGCCGGCCGCGTCTTTGCGCGCTCTCGTCAACCACGTCGTCGTGCAAGAGCGTTGCGGTGTGAATAAACTCGACTGTCGCTGCGAGCCGCAAATGGTCTTCGCCCTCGTAGCCAAGCAAACGGGCCGATGCCAGTGTCAGCATCGGCCGCAGACGTTTCCCCCCTGCTTCGACAAGGTGGGCTGTGACTTCCGGTATGCGCGGCGCATGCTTTGACGCCATCCGTTCGCGTATCAGGGAATTCACCCCAGACAGGTCATCTGCAAGAGACGCAGCAAGACGCTCGTGAGGTTTGGAAGAACGGTCTGTATCCAGGCTCATCACAGGCTCGTCAGGTTACTCGACAAACCAGATGGTCTGCCTTTATGTCCATTGTATGAAAGAGTTATTGCGCACCAACGACCCCACTTTGATCGCCTTCGCACAAGCTCTGCTTGAGGGCGAGGATATAGCTTGCTTCGAGTTAGACGTCCACACGAGCGTGCTGGAAGGGAGTATCGGCATATTGCCGCGGCGCCTGATGGTTCGAAGCAAAGACCACTTCCGGGCAAGCGCCGTTCTGCGCGACAACGACATCCCGCTTCACTCATGATCGAAACGACAAAGGACGCGTTTCTAGGTGGGGCACTGAACCTTCTGCAGCCAAAGACAGGATACCGTGCCGGCGCTGATCCGGTTCTTCTCGCATCAGCCGTACGAGCAAGGGCGGGCCAAAGCGTTTTGGAGCTCGGTTGTGGTGTCGGTGTTGCACTATGCTGCCTTATGCATCGCGTCCCCGGACTTTATGGTGTTGGTGTTGAGCGCGACGAAGAGATGGTCGAACTCGCGAAGCTGAATTTTAGCAACAGTAATTTGGAAGCTGATGCGGTCAGGGGCGACATTGCTCATCTTCCTGAACACTTAAATCAAGCTTCATTTGACCATGTGATTGCGAACCCCCCGTTCTTCGACCGAGCCAAAGGTACTTCCGCTCAAAACAAGAACCGCGAGGGTGGGCGGGGTGAGGGCACACGACTGAGTATTTGGATCGACGTCGCCACTAGGCGCTTACGCCCCGGTGGTCACCTCACCATGATTCAAAGAGTTGCGCGCCTTCGCGACGTGTTGTCGCTCATCGACAGCCGTCTTGGCAGCGTGGAGATTGTGCCACTCGCGTCCCGAACTGGTCGGGAGCCCGACAATTTTATTGTCGTTTCAAGAAAGGGTGGACGCGGTGCGCTTCGCATGCATGCACCGTTTGTTCTCCACGAAGGGGCTCATCATGATGGCGACAGAGATAGCTATTCCCAGAAAGCCCAAGCGATTCTTCGCAAAGGCGAAAGCATGAACTACTAACAGTTAATGGCGCGGTAAGCCTTGCGTGCTACGGATTTGGCATAAATCCGCTTCGTGATGCGTGACTCGAATCGCGAAACATGCTGCACTCTACATACATGCCAAAAACAGGAGGACGACTATGAGCTTGAGTTCACACCTTAAGGAACTCCGGAACAAGCACGATATTCTCTCTCAAGAAGTCGAACAGGCGCAAAGAAGTCCGGCGTTCGACGATCTTCAGATTACGGCATTGAAGAAGCAAAAACTAAAAATCAAAGAAGAAATCGAACGGTTGAGCGACGCGGCGAACGTTTAGCCTTGCGGTATTGAGGCCGCCGGAACGAATCGGCGGCCAGTGTCGAGCGCCCCAATCTCTTTAGTCTGCTCCTCGATCCAGTCGAGGAATGCTTTGATATGGGGCCGCTTTTCCGCGCCTTTCGCACATATCAGGCGGTAGTGTGCTTCCGTCGTTAGAGCGATGTCGAATGGCACAACCAATCGGCCTTCCGCAATGTCTCGCGCGGCCAGCGATACCCTCCCAAGGACAACTCCGGTGCCCGTTAAAGCAGAATCTAATGCATGATCAGCCTGGCTGAACCGCAAACCACCGGCCGGTGGAGTTCCTATTCCGGCGGCTGCAAACCAGGCGGGCCATTGAATGGATGGCTTTAAGAAAGCGATGTCATCCTGATGAAGGAGCGTCGCGCCGTGCAGGTCTTCGGGTTTTGTGAGTTTTTCGGCGAGTTCCGGGGCCATCATGGGCGTGACCCACTCTCGAATAATGCTGCGTGTGAAGGCATCTTCGTTGTGTGGCAACCCAAACCGGATTGCCACGTCTACGTCATCCCGATCGAAATCTAGCAATCGAAGGGTTGCGGTAAATCTGAGCTCGATCTCTGGATGTTCCTGAGCAAAGGCGAACATCCGAGGGGCGAGCCACTTGGCCGTGAATGCCGGGCCAGCTGTAACGGTGATGGATGAAGTGTCAGTCAACCTGCGTGCGGCTCGCCATGCTGACGTGAGCGTCGCAAATCCATCACGCGTGCCTGGGACCAACGCGCGGCCAACTTCCGTGAGTTCAATCGCTCTGTTCAATCGACGAAAAACACTGGCGCCCAGATGCTCTTCAAGTGACTTGATTTGGAAGGAGAGTGCTGCTGGCGTCACGTTGAGTTCGTCAGCGGCTTTCGCAAATGACATGTGCCGAGCCGCGGCGTCAAAAGCCCGTAAGGCGGTTAGTGGGGGCAGTCGGTCACTCATTTCACATAAGTAATACTTAACTGAAGCCTGAACAAGTCTCGTTTGTCCTAAAAGATCGACGCTGCCATATAGGTTTCAGACAAGGAACACTGATCAAAGGATAGAACAATGATCGAGACAACCAGAGACGCCCGTGTTCATGACGCCATGCGCAGAGCACACGAAGAACGCGCAAAAGCATTTGCTCAAATCTTCGGTCGCATCTTCTCCATCCGCTAACCGTTGCAAGCGCCTCCCGGATGGAAAAAGGGCCGCCCTTTTTGGGGCGGCCCTTCTCTATTCTGTGTTTCACAATCAGACGAAGAACTGAGCGCCGTTTGCCGAGATGGTCGAACCGTTGATGAAGCCGGAGTCGTCTGAGGCCAGGAACGTTACGCAGCGCGCAATCTCTTCTGGTTCGCCCAAACGACCAGCAGGGATTTGCGGAATGATTTTCGAATTCAGAACCTCTTCCGGAATAGCACGAACCATTTCCGTACCGATGTAGCCGGGGCAAACGGCGTTTGCGGTGATACCAGCGCGCGCGCCTTCCTGAGCAAGAGATTTGACGATGCCAAGGTCACCAGCTTTGGTTGCGGCATAGTTTACCTGACCAGCTTGACCCTTCTGACCGTTGATCGAAGAGATCACGATCACACGGCCGAATTTGCGTTCGCGCATGCCCGGCCAAACTGGGCGTACGGTGTTGAAGACGCCTGTCAGGTTGGTCGCGATAACTTTGTTCCACTGCTCAGGCGTCATTTTGTGGAAGAAACCGTCCCAGGTGATACCAGCGTTTGCAACGACGACCTCAATGGGTCCGAGATCGGCTTCAACCTGGGCTATACCAGCGGCAGATGCATCGTAGTCAGCCACGTCCCACTTGTATGTTTTGATCCCGGTTTCTTCCGTGAAGGCAGCGGCCTTCTCATCGTTCCCGGCGTAGGTTGCGGCGACGGTATATCCCTCTGCTTTCAGTGCTTTCGAAATTGCTTCGCCAATTCCACGGCTACCGCCGGTTACAAGTGCTACACGTCCCATGACGTTCCTCCAGTTCTTCGGCCCAGCACGTGAGCGCTCAAAAGTTTGAAATGAGATAGGCGGCGCTAGACCGCGCCGCCTTGATTTGGATCAGTCACGCTCGATGCACATAGCGACACCCATGCCGCCACCGATGCAGAGCGTTGCCAAGCCTTTCTTGGCGTCGCGACGCTGCATTTCGAAGAGCAGGGTGTTCAGAATGCGCGCACCGGATGCTCCAATTGGGTGACCGATGGCAATCGCGCCGCCGTTGACGTTCACGATCTCTGGGTCCCAACCCATGTCTTTGTTCACAGCGCAGGCCTGTGCAGCAAAGGCTTCGTTTGCTTCAACGAGATCGAGGTCACCAACGCTCCAGCCTGCTTTGTCCAGTGCTTTGCGCGACGCATAGATTGGACCAACACCCATAACGGATGGATCAAGGCCTGCTGTCGCATATGACGCGATACGAGCGAGTGGTTTAATGCCGCGCTTTTCTGCATTGTCTGCGCTCATCAACAATACGCCAGCTGCGCCGTCGTTAATGCCGGATGCATTGCCTGCGGTAACCGATCCTTCTTTCGCAAAGGCGGGGCGAAGCTTCTGCATATTTTCAATGGTTGCGCCGTGACGGATGTACTCATCCTTGTCGACCACGATATCACCTTTGCGGGTTTTGATCGTGTACGAGATAACCTCATCGTCAAACTTGCCTGCTTTCTGGGCGGCTTCGGCTTTGTTCTGGCTCGACAATGCAAACTCGTCCTGCATGTCCCGAGTGATCTGCCATTGGTCAGCCACGTTCTCGGCGGTCTGCCCCATATGGTAGCCGTTAAAGGCGTCCCAAAGACCATCTTTAATCATCGTGTCGATGAACTTCATGTCGCCCATCTTATGTCCTGCGCGGACAGCCTGAGCATGGGGGCTCATCGACATGTTTTCCTGACCGCCTGCAGCCCCGATGTCAGCGTCGCCAAGCATGATGTGCTGCGCGCCAAGTGCAACTGTCCGAAGGCCTGAGCCGCAAACCTGGTTGATCGACCAGGCCGAGCTTTCTTTCGGGAGGCCTGCATTGATGTGTGCCTGACGCGCTGGGTTCTGGCCCTGTGCGGCCGTAAGAACCTGACCGAGGATCGTCTCGGACACGTCAGCCTTGTCTACGCCCGCGCGTTCAACAAGTGCTTCGATTACAGCTGCACCGAGATCATGTGCAGGTGTATTGGCAAAGCTGCCACTAAAGCTGCCGACAGCTGTACGGGCTGCGCTCGCGATTACGACGTTGGTCATTCAGGGTCTCCTCTCGAATTCTCTCCAAGCATGCACACCGGCGCATACCAAGTTTGGCCGCACATTATGCACCTGCAGAAAAAAAGCAACGGACACAACGTCACCCCGGCAGCATAGCCGCTATGCAGTTAGCGTCCGTAGTAAAGGCTGACGACGTGTTTTGCCTCTGCAAAGAAAAGCCAGCGTTGTGCTCCAACACCTGCGAGGTGGGACAGCACTGCAATGGCCGCAAGCAAATGATGAAACGGCAGTAGAAGAATAAATACCGGCACGCCGACTGCGAGCAAAAGCGAAATGATCTTAAGGGTTTGTGCGTGCTTGCGCGCAATCCGAAATGCCATCTCATGTGTGAGGTAATTGCCACCGGTGTGCGGTGGTTCAAACGCGCGAACGCTTCCAATTCGACCCAAGCCAGTAGCGGTTTCGAGGGTTGTATCCGAGGCAGCTTCTTTGCGATCTTGATCGACCCAGGCGACAACCTGCAGGACGCCGAGCGCGATCAAAAGCGGCAGCGCGGCAGAGACGTGTCCCGACAAAAGCAAGCCTCCGACCACCGCATATGCCATGAAAAGCACTGGCGGAGACCAGTGATTCCATCGTGGAACAGTCTTCATCTGGGTGTAGATCATTGAGGTCGTGAACACCGTCAGAAGCGACAGAACCGCTCCAAGCCAGCCCAGCGCGGCGATGCGCGTGTCGAAGAAAATAATCAGGAAGGCGTAGAGGCCCATCACTCCCATGGCCAGTGCTGCAGCCCAAGCCTCGCGCGAAAGCCAACTTGATCGCCACTGCGTGAAGGACTTCAGCGCACGCTCCGGATGGCCAAGGTGAAACGTAGCAGACACAAGGCCACCACCAGCCAGAGCGAAACCAATTGCGAAAAAGACAAAAGCCACCCAACCCGAAACTTCGGGAAATCCGAGCCCGAGCATGGCCAAGAGTCCGAAGCCAAGACCGGACAGTGTAGAGAATATGATGATCGACGGGGCCGGATGCATTAGCCGATCCTTTCTAGTGTTTTGTCGAGCCAGCCGAGAAAGCCGGTTGGTTCTTCGGCGACGGGGGTCAGATACGGTGCGAGAATGTCGAACTCTGGCACTTCGTCTTTGGGACGCGGCGGCAGGTACTTGTTGACCGGTGCCGTTCCTTGCTCGGGCATCAAATCCATGCCTCCACGCTCGGCGACCAGAACCGACACATTGCTTTCTGGATCGGCGAAGTCGCCAAAGTGGCGAGCACCCGCCGGGCAAGTTCGTACACAAGCTGGCTGGCGGTCTTCTTCAGGAAGGTTTTCGTTGTAGATCCTGTCTACGCAGAGCGTGCACTTCTTCATGACCTTTTCGGACGGGTCCAACTCGCGGGCGCCATAAGGGCAGGCCCAAGCGCAAAGACCACAACCAATGCAGTCGCTTTCATTCACAAGAACGATGCCGTCTTCAACGCGTTTGTAGCTCGCACCTGTTGGGCAAACCGTGACACAGGGCGCGTCCGAGCAGTGAAGGCAGCTCTTCGGGAAGTGAAAGAGCTGAGCAGCTCCACCATCTTCAGGCTGCACTTCGTAGGAGTGCACACGGTTCAGGAAGCTGCCGACCGGCTCCGCGCCATAGGCGTCCGTGTCAGCTAGCGGAGCGCCGTAGTTCTCGGTGTTCCAGCCTTTACATGCGGTCACGCAGGCGTGGCACCCGACACATGTATCGAGGTCTATGACCAGCCCAAGTTTCTTCTCGGTATGTGTAGGAAGCGTGGTCATGATCCCACTTTCTGTTTGACTGTCTCAGGGGCTTTGGTCACCGGGCTCTTCTGCGCAGGATGCGCAGGTAGGGCCTCCGATGGAGCCGTGACCTTCTCGACCTTGACCTTCAGATCGAACCAAGCGGCCTGACCCGTAATCGGGTCCGAATTGGACCATCGAAGACCGTCACCTTTGGGTGGCAGTAGTTCGTGGATGATGTGGTTCAGCAAGAAGCCTTTGGTCGCTTCCGGTGCATCTGGGTCAAGCGCCCAAGCACCTTTGCGCTTACCAATCGCGTTCCACGTCCAGATCGTATTCTCGTTCAACGCAGCCATGTGCATGACGGGGACGGTGATCTCACCATGCGGCGAAGTGATCCGTGCCCAATCACCTTCCTCAAAGCCATTCGCCTCCCAAATCTTTGTGGGGATGTACATCGGATTGCGGCCGTGAATTTGGCGCAACCACGCGTTCTGCGAACCCCATGAGTGATACATTGCCATAGGTCGCTGGGTCAGAGCGTTTACCGTGAACTGATTGTTCTGATCCGTATGTGGCGAGTACCAGACTGGAAGAGGCGTCATGGTTTTGGCGATGCGCTCTTTTAGATGCTCCGGTGGGGACAAGCGGTGCTTGCCTTCAGCGGCCAGTTGAAACTTGCGCAGCGGTTCGCACCAAAGCGTGAATATATAAGGCGTGGGCGCATCGAAGATACCCGTCTTCACGGCCCAATCCTGATACGCCATGTTCCAAGGTTTGTAGTACTCGGCATCTTCTGGAATATGGCTGATCCAGAAGCTGCCGTTTTCCTTGTACTTTTCAATCTGGTCAGGGTTCGACGCGCCGCGGCCGTGTTCTGTGCCATCACCGCGCCACCCAGCCAAAGGACCAATGCCAGGTTTGCGCTCGTGGTTTTGGATGTAATCGGCGTAGTCGGCGTATTTTTGTGAACCGTCATCGTTCACGAAGCCGGGCAGCCCAAGCATACCACCAAGCTCGCAGAGGACAGACTGGAAACCGCGTACGTCGCGGTCCGGTTCGACGACGGGCCAGCGGATTGCATCGGCTGCAGCTTCAGCTTCGCAGATCGGTCGATCAAGAAGCGAAATGCAGTCGTGACGCTCAAGATACGTTGTGTCTGGAAGGATGAGGTCGGCAAACGCGACCATCTCAGATGAGTAGGCATCCGAGTAGATGATCCTCGGGATGACATACTCACGCGACTCGTCCTTGTCGGTGAGCATCTGCATCACCTCGGTCGTTTTCATGGAAGAGTTCCACGGCATGTGCGCCATGTAGAGCATCAGCGTGTCGAGTTGATA
>CAZMRS010000056.1:0-4681 GCA_964568435.1 uncultured Boseongicola sp.
GGGATCGAGATCATTCACACGATTACCGTCGATCAGGATGTCGCCTTCGGTGGCATCCTCCAACCCTGCGATCATACGCATCGTTGTTGTCTTGCCGCAGCCTGACGGGCCAAGCAGCACAAGAAACTCCTGATCGGCGATCGTCAGATCGAAATTTGCGACCCCAATGAAATCGCCCCAGCGCTTGTTAATATTGCGAAGCTGAACCTCTGCCATGAGATGCCCCCTTTTTGGCGCCCGCGCATTGCATACGTTTGCAAGCGTATGTCCGATTCGAGCAATCGCGCAAGACTTAATCTTTTATGGTCATGTTTATTAGAATTGCTGCAAATTTTTCTTGCCAGAAGCAATATTCATACCGTGTAATTGCAATCGTATGCAAAATGCTTGCGATTCGTATCGCTTGCACTGCACATTGCGAATGCCGTCAGGGAGCGGCGTTCAAGATAAAAGCCTTTGCAAACCAGAGGCGTGTATAACAGGGGGGTCTTTTGACCATGCATCTCTTCAAAACAACTGCGGCGTCTGCAGCCATCGTGCTGATGGGGACGACCGCATACGCTGACTGCGGCATCAGCGGCGGCAACGTAAACATCTTGGGCAACGAGTTTGGCGCGATCCAAGCGGTTGTTGCGGGCGCTAAGGAATGTGCGACCGCCAGTGTTACGGTTGAATCCAACCTGACAACCGAGCACCGCGACTTGCAGGTGGCTGCTTTGACAGCCAACCCGGCACAGTACACCAGCGCAATCGTCGCCAATTCTTCCATCGTTCCGCTCTTGAACGACGATCTGATCCGTCCACTGGACGATCTTGTCGCCAAGCATGGGCAGTCGCTGAACAAGAACCAGCTGATCACCATTGACGGCAAGGTCATGGCAGTTGCCTTCATGGCGAACGCGCAGCACCTCTATGTCCGCGAGGATATCCTTGCGCAGGTCGGTATGGACACACCGACGTCCTATGAAGACGTTGTGGCAGTAGGTCAGGCCATCAAAGACGCGGGCATCATGGATCATCCGTTCGCGATGAACACCAAGACCGGTTGGAACCTCGGCGAAGAGTTCGTGAACATGTACACGGGCACAGGCGCATCGTTCTTTAACCCGGGTACGGCTGAAGTTGCGATCAACAACGAGAATGGCGTTCAGGCGCTCAACACGTTGAAAGCCCTTGTTGATCTGTCGAACCCGGATTTCCTGACCTTTGACTCCAACGCCACTCAGGCGCTTTGGGAAGCTGGTGACCTTGCAATGGCAACCCTTTGGGGTTCACGTGCAAGCGGCATTCTCGATGACGAAGGCTCGAGTTCTGATGTCACGTCGAACACCGGCCTGGCTTCTGCACCAACAGTTGGCGGTGGTGACACGCCCGCGTCCACGCTGTGGTGGGATGGCTTCACAATCGCGAAGAACATCAGCGATGAAGATGCCGAGGCCACTTTTGTCGCCATGGTAAATGGTCTGCGCCCAGACATTATCTCGGCCAACAATGACGAAGCTGTTTGGCTTGCGAATGGCTTCACACCTGGTCCGGCAGCTGCTGGCGTCTTTGCAACGGCACAGTCCGGCGCGCGGCCTTATCCGATGATCCCATTCATGGGTCTTCTACACACAGCGCTTGGCAACGAACTGTCTGACTTCCTGCAGGGCAACGAGTCCGCAGAACAGGCACTTGCCGACGTTGAAGCTGCATATACGGCAGCTGCAAAAGAACAGGGCTTCCTTCAGTAAGCCCGCTCAAACGGGTGGGCCCTTATTGCGGGCCCGCCCTACCCCACGTGTCGCCTCATAAGGGTGTAAGATGCCACATAAGACTTTCTTTTGGTTCATATTACCGTCCCTGGTCGCGATGCTTTTGTTTATCGCGTTGCCTATTGTCTCGGTCGCCTTTCAGTCGCTCTATATCGAGCACGAGCAGGTTCTGATCGAGGTTGAGAACTGTGGGCCCTTCGGTTGTGAAACGGAAACGGTCGTCGACAACGAGGCGACAGCCGCACTTCGCGAAGCGGAACCTTTGGGGCGGTTCAACGGACTTGGGACCTATTTCGACCGCGGCCATCTGGCGACGGGTGAGATCGCAACCGCCTGGGCCGAAAGCGCGAGCTTTGGTGAATTTGTCAGCAAGGTTTTCAACCTGCCATTCTACCGCGCGTTAGCCTTTACACTGACCTACACGTTTGTTTGCACACCCATCCTGATCTTGCTTGGATTGGCTGTGGCGTTGGGCGTGAACGGGCTGCCAAGGCTTCTTAAGGGGCCGACCATCTTCGTGTCGCTTCTCCCGATGATAATTACGCCTTTGATCGGCTCGCTCATCCTGTTCTGGATGATCGACGCGGAAGGTATTTTTGGGAAGACGCTACAAGCCATCTTTGATGATCCGGAATTGTCTTTGAAGGCGTCGCCCGCCCTGACGTGGGTCACACTGATCGTTTATGGAATTTGGAGTTCGACACCGTTCGCATTCGTCGTGTTCTACGCCGGGCTGCAGACAGTTCCCGACGACACTCTGGAAGCCGCTATGATAGACGGCGCGACGCGGTGGCAGCGCATCAAATTCGTGGTTGTTCCGCACCTTATGCCGCTGGTTGTGTTCATCACGCTTATCCAGCTGATGGACAACTTCCGGGTCTTTGAACCGATCATTGGTTTCTCGGCCCAAGCGAACGCGCAATCGCTGAGTTCGATTATTTTCGATGACTTGCGAGGCGATGTCGCACGGTTCAACTCGGCCGCCGCAACGTCGATGCTGACGATCATCGGTGTGGCGATCCTATTGACGCCCGTGCTGATACGCACCTGGCGCGACTTTAACCGGAAGAGGGCTTGAACCATGGCGAGTATGGCAAGCAGACGTTCCCCAGCGCTTAGGACATTTGCAACGGGCTTTGTGATCCTTTGGGTGATTGTGGCCTCGTTCCCCTTCCTTTGGACGCTTTGGGGGTCCTTCAAGGTTCAGGGTGACTTCTTCTCGAAAGCTGATTGGACCTACGCCCTCACCGGGACACGCACCATTATTGAAACCGGCGGCTACTTCACCGGGCAAGGCTATTCGGGTGCCTGGATTGAGCAAGAGTTCTGGCGGGCGACTTTGAACACTTTCATCGTTGTTGTGTTCACCGTCATCATCTCGCTGACGTTCGGGACCCTTGGCGGCTATGCGCTTGCGCGGTCTGGCTTCCGCTATGCGTTCTGGCTCTTGATGATCGCGCTGATCTTCCGTGCCATGCCGCACATTACGCTGGTTTCGGGTTACCTTCTTCCGTTCTTTGAGTGGAACTTATGGGGCCATTTGCCGACTGCGATTATCGTATTGGTGGCGATCAACCAGCCGTTCACACTGTGGATGCTGCATTCGTTCTTCCTGAATATCCCGAAGGACTTGGATGAAAGCGCGATGGTCGATGGCTGCACGCGGTTCCAGGCGTTCCGGCATGTAATCATCCCGGTGATGTGGCCGGGCGTGATTACGACGGGTCTGTTCAGCTTCTTGCTGGCGTACAACGACTTCGCGGTGACAGCGATGCTCTTGGGCCAGGAGAACCAGACGATGGTGCCGAAGATTGCATCGTTCCTTGGATCAACCTTTGAAGAAGGCAATGTTATGTTTGCGGTGGCTGCCGTTGTTTCGGCGACAGCTCCGTTGTTCGTCCTTGTCTTGTTCTTCCAGCGCCAGATCGTTAGCGGTCTGACGGCAGGAGCTGTGAAGGGTTAAGTCTTACATGTCCGGGTTTCAGGCCGAGAAGGCCCTTGTCCTTGCGCACTACGATGCGCTGTCTCAGGCGACGCCGGAGACCGTTGGGGGCATTCTTGAAGAGCGTGTTTCGGCGGATTGGTCGTGGCGCGGGGTGCATCCCTTCAATGTTCAATCGGGCGCTGCCAATGTGGCGACGACGTTTTGGGGCCCTTATCTGACTTCGTTCTCTAAAGTGCAGCGTCGGCAGGATGTGTTTTTCGCTGGTCTGAACGAGATTGATGGGTTCGCAGGGCGCTGGGTTGTCTCGATGGGACATCTCATGGGGCTGTTCGATGCGCCTTGGCTTGGTATCCGACCAACACGAAAACTGACGATGCTTCGGTATGCCGAGTTCAATCGGGTGGACAGTGGCAAGATCGTTGAAACGGCGTTTTTCTGCGATATCCCGCATCTGATGGCGCAGGCAGGACAGTCCCCTTTCCCAGCTGCGACCGCTCAGCATTTGGTGCAGCCCGGACCGATTGGGCATGACGGGCTTCTCTACGAGGATGCGCCGGAGGCTGAAGGACACGCAACGCTGAACGCGATCAACGCGATGATCCACGATTTGGGGACGTGGCAGCTTGGGTTGCCCATTGAGGAAGAGCTGGCCCGCACCTGGCATGACGACATGATCTGGTGGGGGCCAGAAGGTATCGGTGCCACGTATTCAATTGAGCGTTATGCCAAACAACATGCAGGACCGTTTCGCGCGGCGTTCAAGGAACGGAGTAAGACCGGGCATTTGGCACGTTTGGCGGAAGGATCATTCGGTGGTTTCTTTGGCTGGCCGAATTTCCGAGCTGTGCACGAGGGCGGGTTCATGGGGATGCCGTCGAGCCAAGGAAAAGAAACCGAGTTCCGCGTGGTCGACATCTATTTGCGCCGCGACGACAAGCTTGCAGAAAACTGGATTTTCATCGACTTGCTTCATTGGATGAAG
>CAZMRS010000056.1:4781-9247 GCA_964568435.1 uncultured Boseongicola sp.
AGAGTTTGGGGTGTTGCCGGACGGGCAGACGATCCATGAGGTCACGATTTCGAATGATAGGATCGCGGCGACGTTCCTGAGCTTCGGCGCACGAATCAACGCGTTGTCGTTTGATGGGGTCTCGGGGCTTGTGCCGTCATATTCTCTTGAGGCCGCCGCCAACGAGAACCCGTTTTCTGGCGTGATTGTCGGCCCCGTTATGAACAGATTGCAGGACGCACGCGCGCCGCTTGGCGAGGGCCTCCTTGTTTTTGAGGCGAACGAGGGCCCTAACCTGCTTCATTCGGGCGATTTGGGCCTGCATCGCAAAGTCTGGGACATTGCGAGCGTCGCTGATGATGCGGTCGAGTTCACCCTCGATCTGCCACCGGATGGATTTCCCGGGCGGCGCAAACTGAGCGTCGTGTATCGCCTGGAAGGCTCTGATCTTATTGTGAAAATTCAAGCGACGAGCGATGCTTTGACGCTTATCAACACCGGATGGCATCCATATTTTACGCTGTCAGGCCAAGGCAATCCTGGGCATACCTTGGCAATAGATGCCCCGGCGTATTTGCCAATGGATGGGGGCAATATCCCAACCGGTGAGATTGCCGATGTTGAGGGCACACCCCTTGATTACCGCGAGAAGCGAGAACCAAGTCGGACCGTGGACCATTGTTTTGTACTGACGCCAAGGCGCGGGATTGAACCTGCGGTCAGTTTGTCGAGCGGTGATCTGACGTTGGATGTTTTGACTGATGCACCAGCTGTTCATGTCTACACCGGGCACGACTGCGGAATTGCTGTGGAGCCGGAAATACATCCCGATGCGCCGAACAAACCAGGGTTTCCATCAATTGAATTGGAGCCTGGCGAACAGTTTCGCCAGACCTCGATCTATCGGTTTTCGCGCAGGTAAGTGTTTAGCTCCGCATCCGTTCTGATTTCGGATCGTACATGGGACGCAAGGACGCCTCTGCCTTGATGCGCGCGCTGGCGACCTCGATTTCCCAACCATCTGTGTCTTTGGCGATCTCGGCAGGCACGTAGCCTAGGCCGATGGCGCCGCCGAGGGTGTGGCCGTAGTTGCCGGACGTCAGGTAACCGACGAATTTGCCGTCTTTAAGGATCGGTTCGTGGTGGAAGAGGAGCGGTTCGGGATCGGTCAGCTTGAATTGGAGCATGCGAAGTTTCGGGCCGCTTTCCTTGCGTTGGACAACGGCATCGCGTCCGATGAAGTCGGGCTTGGCCGTTTTGGCAGCGAAGCCCAGCCCTGCGTCGATCACGTGGTCTTCGCAAGTGATGTCGTGGCCGAAGTGGCGGAAGGCTTTTTCAATGCGAAGTGAATCCATGGCGTGGAGGCCAACGTGCTTCAGACCGAATGCCTCGCCTGCTGCCACGAGCGTTTCGTAGACGTGTGCGGCCATGTCTGAAGAGATGTAGAGCTCCCAACCAAGTTCACCGACGTACGATACGCGGTGCGCGCGGGCGAGGCCGTAGCCGATTTCGATGTCGCGGGCGAGACCGAAGGGGTGTGCCTCGTTCGACCAGTCGTCTGGGCTGACGGCTTGCATGACTGCGCGCGCGTTCGGGCCCATGACGGCGATCACGGCTTCGCTGGTCGTCATATCGGTGATGACAACGTTCGCGTCACCAGCATGACGACGAAGCCATGTTTCGTCTGCCAGACGCGTCGCGGCTGGGGTGACGACCAGATATGCTGTTTCGGACAGACGCGTGACGGTGACATCGGCTTCGATACCGCCGTTTTTGTTCAAGAACTGAGTATAGACGATGCGGCCTGCAGGGACCGACATGTCGCCGCCGCAGATTTTGTTCATAACGGCTTCGGCATCGCGGCCTTCGACGCGGATCTTGCCAAATGAGCTCATGTCATAAAGGCCAACGGCTTCGCGGACGGCTTTGTGCTCAGCCGCCTGGTTTTCAAACCAGTTCTGGCGGCCCCAGCTGTATTCGTATTCTGGCGTCTGACCTTCGACTGCGAACCAGTTGGCGCGTTCCCAGCCTGCGAGTTCGCCCATGACAGCACCGGCTTTCAGGAGGTGTTCGTGGAGAGGTGAGCGACGGATGCCACGTGCTGTCGCCTTTTGGCGGTACGGGAAGTGGTCGGCGTAGAGAAGACCGAGCGTTTCCGTCGAGCGGTCGTGCAGGTACTTTTTGTTGCCTTGAAACGGCTGCATGCGAACAACGTCCACGTCGCCGAGGTCGAACGGCTTTTCACCTGTGTCCATCCATTCGGCCAGTGCCATGCCAGCGCCACCCGCAGATTGAATGCCAATGGAGTTGAACCCGGCGGCGACCCAAATGTTTTCGCTGCCCGGTGCAAGGCCGAGGTGGTAGGCGTCGTCCGGTGTGAAGCTTTCCGGGCCATTGAAGAATGTGTGTATGCCAGCCTCTGCCAGCGTCGGGAAGCGTTCGACGGCTTGTTCGAGGATGGGTTCAAAGTGGTCAAAGTCTTCCTGAAGCTGGTCGAACTCGAAGGACTCCGGGATGCCGTTCATGCCCCAAGGTTTGGCAACGGGTTCAAACGCACCGAGTAGGATTTTACCGGCATCCTCTTTGTAGTAGGCGCATTCGTCGGGAACGCGCAGGACTGGAAGCTGTTCCAGGCCATCGATCCCTTCGGTCACGATGTAGAAGTGTTCGCAGGCGTGTAGCGGGATGTTGACCCCGGCCATTTTGCCAACTTCGTGGGACCACATGCCCGATGCGATGACGATGTGTTCGCAGGTTGTGTGACCCTGTTCGCCTTTCTCAGTTTCCCAGTCGACACCAGTGACTTTGCCGTTGGTCTTGTGGATCTTCGTAACCTTTGTTCCTTCGAACGTCTTGGCGCCGCGCTGGCGCGCGCCTTTGGCGAGCGCCTGCGTAATGTTGGCCGGGTCGCCCTGCCCGTCTGACGGCAACCAAAGCGCCTGGGTGATGTCGTCGACTTTGAGGTTCGGGTATTTGTCGGCCACTTCCTGCGGTGAAATCTCGTGGACCTCGACGCCGAAGGCTCGCGCCATGGAAGCCTGCCGGAGGAGCTCTTCTTTACGCGCTTCGGTGAGCGCGACGGTCATAGAGCCGCACCATCGGCAGCCTGTCGCGACACCGGTTTCCTCTTCGAGACCGACGTAGAGTTCCTGGCTGTATTTTGCGAGCTTCGTCATGTTCGCAGAGGCACGGAGTTGCGCAATGAGGCCTGCCGCGTGCCAAGTCGTCCCCGAAGTCAGACGTTTGCGTTCCATCAGAACGACGTCCGACCACCCTTTTTTGGCAAGGTGGTACGCAATTGAGCTACCAATGACGCCGCCGCCTACGATGACGACACGTGCGTGATCCGGGAGAGACATTTCGGGCAGACCTTTTTAGACTATGCGATGACCGGCGGCGGTCAATCGGGTGGCAATTTGTTTGATGTGAGCGGGGCCGATTTCGCAGCAGCCTCCGACGATGGTGGCACCGCTTTCGACCCAACCCATGACGACGTCGGCGTACCACTCGGGCGTCACTTCCGGTCGCGCAGTCAAGGCGTCCACGGTGGGTTTGGGCTTCAGAAAGTCGTTGGTGATCTCGTGGAATCCGTTGGCATAAGCGCCGTAGGGTTTGCCGAAGGTTTTGAAGACGTTCAGGCCGGCTTGCATCGCTTCTGGTGCAGAGCAATTCGCGAGCCAAGCATCGGGGGTGAGATGCGAAAGCTCGCCAACGTGTTCACCCGAACGGAGGTGCTCGCCGTTTTCATCGTCGAGCGTCATCGAAAGCCAAACGGGTAAGTTCGTTTGGCGCGCGCCCATGAGGATCGCTTCTGCGTGGTCGACGGACGCTACGGTTTCGCAGAGGATCAGGTCGACGCGCGGCGCGATGTGGGTCGCGATCTCGGCGTAGAGCGGCACTGCTTGTTCCAGTTCAGGGTGAATGTCTGGACGGTAGCTCGCAATGAGCGGTCCGATGGAGCCTGCCAATCTCTGATGTGGCGCATCGCGGGCGTCTTCGGCCTCGTCCAAAGCCAAGTCGAGCAACTCGCTGAAACGCTCTTCCTGTCCTGTACCTTCAAGTCGGTCGTGATGAACCGCGTAGGTGTTGGTCGTGGCGACTGTCGCGCCGCTTGCAAAAAAGTCCCGATGGATCGATGCAACCAGACCCCGGTGATCGATCATGGCCTGCGTGGCCCAAAGCGGTGTTGGCTCCTTCGGAGTACGCTTCATGAGCTCCTGGCCCATGCCACCATCTAGCAAGACGACGTCGGTCATTTTTCCGGGAACATCTCGGCATATTTGGTGCGATACATCGCGATCATCTCTTCTTCGGTCGCCCCATCATCATAAGGCGGCGTCGTGATCGGGAGAGCACGGTCCACGTGGATCAGAACGAAGGCACGAATGCGGTTGGCGAGGTCGCCCCAAACAGCGGTCCATTCGGATTTAAGCGAGTTGAACCTGACGGATTCGGCTTCGATGACTTCGGTGTTTCCCGAGAGCCTG
>CAZMRS010000057.1:0-9204 GCA_964568435.1 uncultured Boseongicola sp.
GAGAGGACGAACTAATGCCTGATCTCCTGATCGAGCTCTTTTCCGAGGAAATCCCCGCCAAGATGCAGGCGCGCGCCGCTGACGATTTGAAGCGGTTGATGACGAACGCCCTTGTCGATGCGGGTTTGACCTACGCCTCCGCTGGTGCCTTTGCGACACCGCGCCGCCTTGTTCTGACCGTCGATGATCTGCTCGCTGAAAGTCCGACTGTCCGCGAAGAACGCAAAGGCCCCCGCACCGATGCGCCCGAAAAGGCGCTCGAGGGATTTCTGCGCTCTACGGGACTGACGAAAGACCAGCTTGAAGCGCGAGACGACAAAAAAGGGCAGGTCTGGTTCGCTACGATCGAAAAGCCGGGCCGCCCTGCTGCCGAGATCATCTCTGAAGCGCTGAAAGCGACCGTCCAGAACTTCCCCTGGCCAAAGTCCATGCGCTGGGGCGCAGGGAGCCTGCGATGGGTCCGTCCTCTGCACTCCATCGTCTGTATTCTGAGCGACAACGGCGAGACCGAGGTCGTGTCTTGCGACGTCGACGGCATCACGGCGTCCGACAAGACAGAGGGTCACCGTTTCATGGCGCCAGCGCAGTTTCAGGTGAGCGGCTTTGAGGATTACGCGTCAAAACTAAAGAAGGCGCACGTGATCCTTTCAGCCGAAGAACGCGCCGAGAAGATCTGGCACGACGCCACGCAGATGGCTTTTGCAAATGGCCTCGAAGTCGTTGAAGACAAAGGTCTTCTTGCCGAAGTCGCGGGTCTCGTCGAATGGCCCGTGGTTCTGATAGGCGACATCGGCGAAGACTTCCTGAGCCTGCCACCAGAGGTCCTTCAGACCTCGATGAAAGAGCACCAGAAGTTCTTCTCGGTGAAAGACAAATCTGGCCGCATCGTGAAGTTCATCACGGTCGCCAACGTCGAAACCGAAGACAGCGGTGCGACCATCCTTGCGGGCAACCAAAAGGTGCTGTCCGCGCGGTTGTCTGACGCGAAATTCTTCTGGGAGAACGACCTTCGCGTCGCCCGCGAAAACATCGCGATATGGACCGACGCGCTTTCAAACGTGACGTTCCACAACAAGCTTGGCACGACGGCAGAAAAAATCGACCGTGTTGCAGCCCTCGCCCGCGAGATCGCGCCCGTCGTTGAAGCCAACCCCGACGACGCCGAAACTGCCGCCCGCATCGCCAAGGCGGACCTCTCATCCGAGATGGTCTACGAGTTCCCCGAACTGCAGGGCATCATGGGCGAATACTACGCGAAGAAATCCGGCTTGAGCGCCGAAATCGCTGCGGTCGCCCGAGAGCACTATCAGCCGCTGGGGCCGTCAGATAATGTGCCGACTGGGTCACTCTCTGTTGCTGTGGCGCTCGCAGACAAGATTGATACGCTGACAGGCTTCTGGGCGATTGATGAGAAACCAACGGGGAGCAAAGACCCGTTTGCGCTTCGTCGAGCGGCACTTGGTGTTATCCGCTTGGTTCTTGAATCGTCTGCGCGGCTGAAATTGCAGCATCACATGGGCGCACAGATTGTACGAAACGATCCGCAGGCAGGAAGGAAACTTTCAGCGCAAAGGTTGGAGTCGCTTCTGCGTTCAATCGCAAGTTTTGGGGTGTTTGGCGCTGCCCTGAAAACCATTAAGCAAGAGGCCGACGAGAATGACGCCGACTTCCTGCTTGAACTGGAATCTGCGGTTCCGGAGGCGCTGGACAGCCTCCTCTCCTTCATTCACGACCGCCTAAAGGTCTACCTCCGCGACCGCGGCATCCGTCACGACGTGATCGACGCGGCTCTCGCTATGCCCGGCTCCGACGACTTGACGCTCCTTGTCAATCGCGCGACTGCGCTCCAAACCTTCCTCGACACCGACGACGGCACGAACCTCATTCAGGGCTTCAAGCGCGCCCACAATATCCTCCGCCAGGCGGAAGAGAAGGATGGCGTGGAATACTCCTTCGGGCCTGATCCAAAGCTCGCCGAGACCGAGGCTGAAACCGCGCTCTTCGCCGCCCTCGACACCGCCGAAGCAACCATCGCGCCAGCTATGGAGGCCGAAGACTTCGCCGCTGCGATGTCCGCGCTGGCGGGGTTGCGCGCGCCCATCGATGCGTTCTTCGAGGCCGTTCAGGTCAATGCTGACAATGACATTCTACGTCGTAATCGTCTCAATCTCCTCCATCGCATTTCTGCGGCCTGCTTGGCGGTTGCTGACCTGACACGGGTGGAAACTGCCTGACCTAGGCTAATGAACGGTTACCAATACGGTCTCGCCGCAAGCGCGAAAGTTAACGCGCCCTAAACCCTGCGAACGCCCGCACCGACGTAATACCGACGTGATACCGACGCGATACCGATTTGGCTGAAATCCTAGAATTACAGCCCGTTAACACTTAAGCCACGCCCAAGAACGCGTTGAAAACACCACATTTTCTGCGGCGAAGTGTCAGTGTTGTCTGACAGTTCTTGATCGAAGCCTCCAACTGTCTATGCTGGCAGTCAAGGAGACGCCGCAGTGCAGAAACTTGTTGAAATCTCAGACTTTATTGTCGTCGATCCCACGGCGAACATTTCTGCGCACACCCACGGCGGCCGCGCCAAATGCCTGCAACGTCTCATCCGTCTCGACCTCCCCGTACCGTCGACAATTGCCCTGCCTTTTCTGACAGTTAGGCACATCGCGTCGGGTGCCGATTTCGACATGAATGCCATCCTTGCGCATTTCGGAGACAAACCGCTGTTATCGGTTCGGCCATCGTCTCAAGACCCCGATTGGGGTGGCCCCGGTGCGATCCTGAATATCGGCATGAACCACGCCCGGCACGGCGAATATGCAAACCTGCTTGGCCACGATGCCGCCAACAAGCTTTATGCCCGGTTCATTGCGACATACGCTGTCCAGGTCGCTCATCTCGATCCGGATCTCTTTGCTTTGGACGAGGACGTCTCAACCGAACGTCTGCAAGAGATGATAAACGCCTATGAGGATGAAACAGACGAAGAGTTTCCTCAGGAACCAGCGCGGCAGCTCACCGGCGTCCTAAGATCCATGGCGCGTGCATGGGAAGGCACGACTGCACGTCTTTTGCGGCAGGCGCGTGGGGCTCCGGCAGATGCGGGTTTGGGGCTTGTTGTGCAAGCCATGGCGCCGGGCTTGGGGCCGCCGGAATCCGGCTCGGGCGTGATCCAGTTTGTCGACCCCTTGAGTGGTCTGCCGCAGATTACCGGACGATATTTGAGTCAGTCGCAGGGAAGGGACGCGCTCGATGCGGAGGGAGCGGCCTTTCTCACGAAGGATCCACGTGGTCCGTCGCTGGAAGAACTCTGTCCTAACGTTTTTGAAACACTTCTCGAGTACGGTGACATCTGCCGAACGCGTCTGCGTGAAGAGATGCAGATCGAATTCACGCTCGACGGCGGGCAGTTAAGCGTTCTCGACGCGGTGCGCATCGTGCGCAGTGAACGTGCCAACATGCGAATTGCGGTCTCCCTTGCGGAAGACGGCGTAATTTCGCGTGAAGATGCAGTGCTTCGGGTGCAGCCGGGCGGCTTGTCGGAGATGCTGCACAGGCAAATTGATCCAAACGCACCACGAACTGTGATTGCGCAAGGTATGGCCGCCAGCCCCGGCGCAGCAACTGGACGCCTCGTCTTTACGTCCGCGGAAGCACAAGCCAGTGCCGCACGGGGCGAAGCCTGCATTCTGGTCCGGCGCGAGACATCTCCTGAAGACATTCGCGGCATGCATTCGGCCCAAGGCGTTCTGACAGAGCGAGGCGGCATGACGAGCCACGCGGCGGTCATCGCACGTGGGCTTGGCTTGCCGGGTGTTGTGGGGGCGTCGGGTATATCGCTGAACGTAAAAGATAAAACGATCACAACGGAAGTCGGAGATTTGTTGGGGGCCGGTGCGCTCGTCACAATAGATGGGACGTCTGGCACGGTGCTTAGTGGTGCGGTCGATCTGTTGGAACCCGCGCTTGACAACGAATTCAGAACGCTTTTGGGCTGGGCTGACGAGTTTCGCGACATTGCCGTGCGTGCCAACGCAGACACGCCGTCCGAAGCAAAGGTTGCGCGCGCCTTTGATGCGCAGGGGATCGGCCTTTGCAGGACCGAGCATATGTTCTTCGACGGTGATCGAATGACAGTGATGCAGGAAATGATCTTCGCCGAAACAGATGAGGGCAGGCAAGGGGCACTCGATCGTCTTGTGCCGATGCAAGTCTCTGATTTAACAGATGTTTTCAAGATCATGTCGGGTTTGCCCGTGTGTATTCGCCTGCTGGATCCGCCGTTACACGAATTTCTCCCTACCGGACGAGATGCTCTGCGCCAACTCGCAGACGCATTGGACCTGTCGTTGTCTAAAGTCACGCGGCGCGTCGAAGCCTTGAGCGAATTCAACCCAATGCTCGGGCTGCGCGGCGTTCGCCTTGGTGTAACGATGCCCGAGATTTACGAAGCGCAAGCGCGTGCCATCTTCCTCGCCGCGATTGCCGCGGGTGAGGCTGGCGATCCGATCATTCCGGAAATAATGATCCCGCTCGTGTCGGCGAAGCGCGAGGTTGAACTTGTCCGCCACAGAATTGATGCCGTAGCGGCGGCGGTCCGCGCCGAAACGGGCACCCCGTTCGACTACAGATTGGGCGTCATGGTCGAGACACCGCGTGCCGCATTGCGTGCAAACGAGATCTCTCCGCATTGTGCGTTTCTCAGTTTCGGCACCAACGACCTTACGCAGATGACCTACGGCCTCAGCCGCGATGATGCGGGGCGCTTCATGGGGGCATATGTGTCCAACGGTGTGTTCGAAGAAGATCCATTCCACAGGCTGGACGTCGATGGGGTGGGTGAATTGCTCACGCTTGGTGCCGAACGTGGGCGAGATGGAAACGCTGACGTAATGCTTTCCATATGCGGAGAGCACGGCGGCAACCTTGAGTCGATTGCGTTCTGCCGAGCGCGAAAATTCGACTATGTAAGCTGTTCACCCTTCCGAGTCCCCGTGGCGCGACTAGCTGCCGCACATTTGGCTATTAATGACAACATGGGCGTCTGATTGGGGTTCTAACTCAACGAGTTAGGGGCAGGCCGTCACTAACGCAAAGCCAAAACCGCTTCCAAAATCCTTTATCAAAACACACTGTATCTGATCGCAGGGGTAGACGTCGCGTCAGCCTTTGGGTATCCGCCGCGCTCAAGACAGGGCCGTAAGGCTTTATTAACGTATCCTGGAGGGGGCTCCAAAAATGTTCAAACCCATGAAATGGGTGGCGGCACTTCTTGCAGCAACATCCCTTGCTGTGCCAGCCATCGCCGATGTCAGCATTGGATCGGCCAACAATCCATCAATCACCCTGACCGAGCGTTTGGGTGGGCTCTTCGGTGCTGAAAGCAGCACGCTCACACGTTTTGACGCGCGTGAATTGTCACGGCTGACCCGCGCACCGAACCTTGACGGAACCGAGACACAGACGCTGACGTCGGAAACTCTCGCTCAAATGCCTGTCGCAACAGGCGGCGACCAATGGTCGTGCCTCGCCGAAGCGCTTTACTTCGAGGCGCGTGGTGAATCCCTTCAGGGCATCGTCGGTGTCGCCGAAGTAATCCTGAACCGTGTCGACGACCGCCGGTACCCCAATTCAGTATGTGGCGTGGTGAACCAAGGCACGGGCGAGCGCTATCGGTGCCAATTCACCTATACTTGTGATGGGCGACCGGAAACGATCACGGAACAGCGTGCCTACGAGAAAGTCGGCAAGATCGCGCGGTTCATGTTGGATGGCGCGCCGCGTTCGCTGACTGACGGGGCAACCCATTATCACACGAAATCGGTCAATCCGCGTTGGGCGCGCGTGTTCCCGCGCACAACGACGATCGGCGACCATCACTTCTATCGCGAGCCGTCTCGCGTTGCACAGAACTAATCGACTGTTTCACAGTGTTACACTGATCGGCGTCCGCTTGCCACGCGGGCGCTGTTTGCGTCTGTGCAGATGGGTCGCTGTCGTGGTATGACGCGATCGAGGCAAAAAGAACGAGACAGGACAATGACCCGAAAGCTGTTTGGCACTGACGGCGTGCGCGGCCGCGCAAACTCGCATCCAATGACGGCCGATCTGGCCCTCAAGATTGGTGAGGCTGCTGGCCGATACTTCCGCCGTGATGGTTCTCCAGCCCATCGCGTGGTGATTGGAAAAGACACGCGCCTGTCGGGCTATATGTTTGAAAACGCGCTAACGGCGGGATTCACATCGACGGGAATGAACGTGCTTTTGCTCGGCCCGGTACCAACACCGGCGGTCGGGATGATGGTACGCTCGATGCGCGCAGATGTCGGGGTCATGATTTCTGCCAGCCACAACCCGCACCACGACAACGGCATCAAGTTCTTTGGACCTGACGGTTTCAAACTGAATGACGAGGCGGAAGCCGCGATTGAAACGGCGATCTTTTCGGAAATCGTCCCGGCCAGCGCTGAAAACATCGGACGCGCCAAACGCATTGACGATGGCTTGTTTCGTTACGTTGAACGCGTGAAATCCACCTTTCCCAGCGATCTCAACCTTGAGGGTCTGAAAGTCGTCGTCGACTGTGCGAATGGTGCCGCCTACAAGGCAGCGCCTGCTGTACTTTGGGAACTCGGTGCGGAGGTCATTCCCGTCGGTGTTTCTCCCAACGGCAAGAACATCAATGAAGGGTGCGGTTCGACGAACACCCAACTCGCTGCCGAAACGGTCATCGCGCATGGGGCAGACGTTGGCATTTGCCTGGACGGCGACGCCGACCGGGTTATGATCCTCGACGAAAAAGGGCAGGTGGCCGACGGCGATCAGATCATGGGTCTTTTTGCGGCGCGTTGGGCGCAAGAGGGCAGATTGAACGGCAAAACGCTCGTGGCCACCGTCATGTCCAACCTTGGTCTGGAGAGATACCTGACTGGCAACGACATCGCGCTTTACCGGACGGCGGTCGGCGACCGCTACGTCGTTGAGGCCATGCGTGCGCAAGGCTTTAACCTTGGTGGCGAGCAGTCGGGGCACATCGTCATGACGGATTTCGCCACCACGGGCGACGGTCTTTTGGCGGGCCTTCAATTCCTGGGCGAGATGAAACGCACCGACAAAGCTGCAAGCGCGATTAGGCAGGTTTTTGATCCTGTGCCGCAGCTTCTCAAGAATGTACGCTACGCCGAAGGCAGCACGCCGCTTGAAGCAGACACCGTAAAGGCAGCAATTCGCGACGCGGAAGAACGTCTGGTCGGAACCGGGCGCCTCTTGATCCGTAAATCGGGGACCGAACCGCTAGTACGCGTCATGGCGGAATGCGAGGACTCGACTTTGCTCACACAAGTGGTGGATGGGATCGTCGCCGAGGTGGAAGCGGCGGCCTGAGAACGCCGCCTTAACGCCAAATTAGGCTACGTGTTGTTGGATGGCTGCCGCGTCTTTCGCAGAGCCGACCATTGACTAAGCAAAATCCCCGAAAGGATAAGCGCGAGCGCGACGAAAACATTTGCCGGTAGGGTTTCGTTCAACAGCAACACGCCAAAGACAACCGACCACACGGGAACCATGTAGCTGACCATCGACATGAACAAGGAACCCGCCGTTCGAATAATACGGACGCGAATGGCGCCAGCCAGAGCCGTCGGAAGTGCGGCCAGATAAATCACTGCGGTCAAGGATCTTGCGCTTACATCGCCCGGCACACCTTCGACGATTATGGCAAGTGGCATCAGAATGACGGCAGCCGCGATCATTGACCCAGCGGCAAATGGAATGGGGTGAACCTTGGGCGCTCTTCGCGTCAGGATCGATGCAACGGCATATGACATGGCCGCCCCCACGCAAGCCAGCGCACCATAAATCGCGCGCGGATGGTCAAGCGCAGTTGCTCCGGGCCCAACTATGAGGACGAGACCAACAAACCCCAGGATAAGACCTGCAATTCGGCGCGGTCCAATACCTTCCTCTGGCGAAAAGACGAACACCAAAGGGACCAGCAAAAGCGGAACTGTTCCCATCGCAATGCCAGCAACCGCCGACGGCACAAACTGCTGTCCCCATGCCAGCAGCACGAATGGCAAGGCGTAGCCTATCGCACCTGCCATGAACGTGAAAACGAAGATTTTTCCGCCGCTTAGATCGCGAAGTGAACCTTCGAAAAATGGCAGTATTGCAATGAGGACAACAGCGGCCAATGCAGTCCGCGTCGCTGCAACAGTCAGCGGCGGCAGTGTTTCGAGGCTAATGGAAATCGAAAGGAACGACGTGCCCCAAACAAGGCCCAGCAACAGGACAAGAGCCCAATTCAATGCCCCGGGTGAGTTGGGCGTGGGCGCTGACATGTGTTGACGTCTTTCGTTGAGGGCGGGGCCGAGGCGCGCAAAAGCCGCCCCGGCGAAAACGCTTAGTTGCGCGCTTTGTCTACCATCTTGCCGTCGGAAATCCACGGCATCATGCCACGGAGTTTTTCGCCAACAGCTTCGATCTGGTGGGCATCGTTGATGCGACGCGTAGATTTGAACATTGGCTGGCCAACCTGGTTTTCCGCCATAAAGTCGCGCACGAAACGACCGGTTTGAATGTCGGTCAGGACGTCTTTCATGCGCTTTTTGGTTTCGTCGTAAGGCAGGATGCGCGGGCCAGAAACGTACTCGCCATACTCAGCAGTGTTCGAGATCGAGTAGTTCATGTTCGCAATGCCGCCTTCGTAGATCAGATCCACGATCAGCTTCACTTCGTGCAAGCACTCGAAGTATGCCATTTCCGGCGCGTAACCAGCTTCGACAAGCGTCTCAAAGCCCATGCGGATCAGTTCGACCAAGCCACCGCAAAGAACGGCCTGTTCCCCGAAGAGGTCGGTTTCGCATTCTTCTTTGAAGTTCGTTTCAATGATGCCCGAGCGGCCACCACCGATGGCGGAGCAGTAAGACAGGCCAATCTCAAGCGCCTTGCCGGATGCATCGTTGTCGACAGCCACAAGGCAAGGAACGCCGCCGCCTTTGACATATTCGCCGCGTACGGTGTGACCTGGGCCTTTCGGTGCCATCATGATCACGTCAACGCCGGCTTTTGGCTCGATGAGGCCAAAGTGCACGTTGAGGCCGTGGGCAAATGCAATCGCCGCGCCTTCTTTGAGGTTGTCATGGACGTACTTTTTGTAGGTCTCGGCCTGAAGTTCATCGGGCATTGTGAACATGA
>CAZMRS010000058.1:0-9191 GCA_964568435.1 uncultured Boseongicola sp.
GACCCCAAGCATGCTCCTTCTGTCGCCGCTGCCATAATGGCCGCGTCGCACCTAACAGGAACCTTTGAAAAACCTCTGTATGTTAGGGTCGAACCGCTCCTCTGCGCGCACTCACGTGCCGGACAAACCGGGTGCACGCGCTGCCTCGACCTTTGCCCAACCGGTGCAATCACACCCGACGGTGAGCATGTAAGCATAGACCCTATGATCTGCGCCGGCTGTGGGGCTTGTTCTTCCGCATGTCCTTCCGGCGCAGTCAGCTATGATGCACCACCCGTGGACCTGACGATGACTCGTGTGCAAACACTGGCCAAAACCTATCTCCAAGCCGGTGGCACCGCACCCCGCCTTTTGGCCCACGATGCGCATGGCGGCCAAATGATCCGTCTCGCCGCGCGGCATGGGCGCGGATTGCCCCTGGACGTGATCCCAGTTGAAATCGCAGCTATCGGAGCCTTTGGCCATGCAGAAGCCATCGCTGCATTGGCTGCCGGTTTTGCGAACGTCACCATTCTGCCCGGGCCTGGCGCCGACCGAGAAGCAATTGCCGCTCAAGTCCAACTGGCCACTGCCATTGCCGGTCAGGATCGGATTGCGGTTCTCGACACATCCGACCCCGACGCAGTGTCTGATCTGTTCTTCGGTGCAAACGTCCCGACTCCAGTTGACCAACCTGTGCGCCCAATGGGGACCCGCCGGCAGATCACCCGCCAAGCGGCGCGAGCACTGCATCCGGACACCGACGCGCTGCCGCTGCCCGATGGGGCACCTTATGGCGCCGTATTGGTAAACACAGATGCCTGCACCCTTTGCTTGTCCTGCGTATCTCTCTGTCCATCCGGCGCACTGGGCGACAATCCGGACAAACCGCAGTTGAGATTTCAGGAAGACGCTTGCCTGCAATGCGGTCTCTGCGCCTCAATCTGCCCTGAAGATGCCATTGGCTATGAGCCGCGCCTGAACCTTGCTGAGGCTGCATTGCGTCAGGAAATCCTGAACGAAGAGGAACCCTTTGCATGCGTTGAATGCGGGACGCTATTTGGCTCTAAGTCCGCGATTGATCGGATCACCGAAAAACTGACGGGTCACTCCATGTTTTCCGATCCGGGGAAACTCCGCATGATCCAGATGTGCGACGACTGTCGCGTAAACGCCCAGTACCATTCGGAAAACAGTCCGTTTGCATCGGGTGAACGTCGCCGTCCTCGAACCACAGATGACTACTTCTCGGACCGCAAGGATCACTGATGTTCCAGCGGATTCCCAAGATCAGCAGCGTCCATTCCGGCGACATAGGCCATGAGCGCGGAGAGTTCGTCGAGGTCCAGTTCAATGGGCGAAATAGGCGAAGGGCGATTGACGGGAAACGGCGGTGTGAGATTGGTGATCTGGGTGAATGCCGGGTGCGGGTTCAATACATAGAAGGCTTCAAACCTTTCCTCCCAATCAGGCAAAGCACGGAGCACGGCAAAGCTCGGCGTCGATCCAATACCCCAACCTTTGGTCGCATCATCAACCGCGTGGCACCTGGTGCATTTCTCGCGCGAAACCCTGTGACCGGCAACTGCATCTCCGTCGATCGTGACCTCAACCGTCTCGCGGATGACCGGTCCCGGCGGACTGAAGGGAGCGTCGCCGTTCGGCGCAAAGCTTACAACTGTGCGTTGCCCGATATCCGACAGCAGCCAGTCCGCAAAGCGCTTGGTCGCGAGATGTTGGGGCGAGTTCAACTCCATGCTCCACGTCTGCCCAAGCCCAGTGAACACCGGACGCCCCATGTCACCAAAGGCGACGTCGGCCTCGTCAGAAACAGCCACCTGTTGGACCTTAACCTGCGTTTTCAGCGAAAACCGCGGAAGGATGTGTTTGAACAAACCGCTGTCGATCAAAGGCTCGGGCGCATAGAGACGAACCAGTTTGTCGTCCGCCCAAAGAGCCCCCGGCCAGCAAATCAGCAGAACTATCAGCGCGCGCCAAAGCATGTGACCAGCCTAGGCTCCAGCGCAGCAACCCGTCAATCCAAGTCAAAAGGACCATCCAGATGAGCGATGATTTCAACATGTCGATGCGCAAATTCCTGAAACAGGTAGGCGTGACGTCACAGCAAGCCATTGAAGAAGCTGTGCGAACTGCTGCGGGTTCTGGGAAGAGCTATTCCGTGAAGGCGGTCATTACGATTGACGAGTTGGGCATGACCCACGAAGTCAACGGCACGATTTCAGGCGGCGAGTAATCCGCGTGGCTTTAGATCGAGACACCGTAACCGCAGCGCTGAAACAGATCGAAGACCCTGTGGCGGGCAGCGACATCATGGCATCCGGTGTTGTCCGGGCGTTGAACGTCGGAGAGGACGGTGCGGTGCGTTTCGTCATGGAAATCCCCCCCTCGCAGGCCAAGGCGTATGAGGATGCGAAGGCCAAAGCGGAAGCGGCGCTCAAGTCTCTGGAGGGCATTGGCACCGTCTCTATTGTGATGACCGGACATACCGAAACGGCCCCACCGCCTGATTTGAAACCTCAGCGACCTGCACAGCCCAAAGGACCCGAAAGGATCCCCGGCGTGGACCGGATCGTCGCAATTGCCTCAGGTAAAGGCGGCGTCGGAAAGTCAACGGTTGCTGCTAACATGGCCTGTGCGCTGGCCCAGCAGGGTCGGCGAGTCGGATTGCTCGACGCCGACGTTTATGGGCCATCGCAACCGCGGATGCTTGGCGTTTCGGGGCGGCCAGCCAGCCCCGACGGCAAGATCATCCTGCCGATGCGGAACCACGGCGTGACGATGATGTCGATCGGTTTGATGACAAACGAAGATCAAGCCGTTGTCTGGCGAGGCCCCATGCTGATGGGCGCGTTGCAGCAAATGCTGATGCAGGTTCAATGGGGTGCGCTTGACGTGTTACTCGTCGACTTGCCGCCTGGTACGGGCGATGTTCAGATGACTCTTGCGCAAAAGGCAGAAGTGACGGGCGCTATCGTCGTCTCGACGCCGCAAGATGTTGCTCTTCTCGACGCCCGCAAAGGCATCGACATGTTCCAGCAATTGAACGTCCCGATCCTTGGGATGATTGAAAATATGTCCACGCATATCTGCTCGAACTGCGGACACGAGGAACACGTATTCGGACATGGTGGCGTGGCGGCTGAAGCTGAAAAACTTGGTGTCCCTCTCTTGGCCGAAGTGCCGCTTGACCTCCAGATACGCCTTGCAGCCGACGGCGGTGCGCCAATTACCGTCGGCCAACCCGATAGCGGACAAGCCAAGGCTTTCCATGACGTTGCTGCCGCTCTCGTTGCCGGAGGAAACGCGTGACCGAAACCCTAACGTTCCCTCCATTGATGTCCGGAGAATTGGCGACAGACGCGGCGATGGATCACGCGGTCCGCAAGGCTGTACTTGGGTGCGATGCCGGTCTGATTTCCTACATTCTGGCCGCAGATCGCGCCGAAGCCGCGATGGTTTTTGCACCAGAAATTTCCCTTCGCGACGCCATGACAATGCTACCTTTGTGTGGGGTCGGTTTTCAGAACGCGCTTGGTGCGCTGGCCCCGCCTGAGGTCGCAGTTCACCTCGAATGGGGTGGAGGCATTCGGATCAATGGTGCGTCTTGCGGCGAGTTCCGGGTGCAGAGCGCCACGATGGACCCCGATGCGGTTCCCGACTGGCTTGTTGTCGGGTGGACCCTTCCGCTCCTTCCACTGGATCCTGAAACAGGCTCTGACCCAGACAAAACCGCGCTCTTCGTTGAAGGATGCGCGGACGTTGAACCTCCAGCGCTTGTCGAAGCCTGGGCACGGCACACACTCAACTGGATTGCGCGCTGGGAACAGGAAGGCAGCCGTGCGCTTGCCACCGAGTGGCGCGGCCTTGTTCACGGTATCGGCGAAGAAATAACCGTCGGAGAAATGACGGGAACTTTCCTCGGCGTAGACGAAGCATTTGGGTTGCTTTTGCGCGACGACGAAACAACTCATCTGATACCACTGACCACGCTTTTGGAGGACACATGAAACTCGCCCGGGCGATCCACTTCGACGAAAGCGACCAACGCATCTTTGCCAGCCCGGCGCGAACGGGCGAATGGTGCGTGTCAGGTGGTTTTGAATTCTCCAACTGGACAGAGGGCGACCTCGCGGGCAAAGCACGACAGGCGTTTGCAAATGGTTGGTTCGGTCTTGAGACTGGAGGGCGGGTGACATTCGTTGCTGTCACAGCCGTTGAACCGGCAGAGATTGATACCCTAGGCCAACTTCTGGCCCGCCATTTTGTTACATACTACGGCGCTCCCGACGAAGCCGCCGCCCTTCCCGTGGCACGCGAGGAAATCGCTCATATGGCCGAGTTGTGCGAAGATCACGACCCAAACACATTGCTCACAGTGTCGCGCGAATTAACCGAAGCAGGGGTGCGCGAGGCCTTCCGTTCGATCGCCTCGCAGGACGCTGGCCTGGATCAATTTGCGATCCATGGATCGCTTGACGACGAACACTAGCGGAAAACGTTATTTGTCTGGCATAGCATTGAAAACAAACAATGTTTCGCCATCGATTGTATAAGTGTCAATCAGCTCTTGCGCGCGCGCCGATGTCAGCCACGCCTCTAACTTTTCGACAAGATCAGCCTTTACGTGAGGATGGGTTTTCGGGTTCACCGGCAAGTAAGCATACTGGTTGAACAATACCGGATCGCCAGCATACAGCAGTGCCATTCCGTCCTTGTTTCCGAAGTTGAGCCAACTTGCACGGTCCGACAATATATATGCCTGCAAACCAGCCGCCGTGTTCAGCGCCGCCCCCATCCCAGCACCGACCTGGTTGTACCAGGGTCCTTCCGGAACGCCGCCCGCGGCGGCCCAAAGGCTGACCTCTTTTTTGTGGGTGCCGCTGTCATCACCGCGACTGACAAAACGGGCTTTCGCTGCTGAAATGGCCTGGAAAGCTTCCGCTGCAGTCGTCGCGCCTGCGATGCCTGCCGGATCATCTGAAGGTCCAATCACAACGAAATCATTGTACATGATCTCACGTCGGTGGGTGCCATAACCCTCAGCGACAAAGGCCTCTTCAGCGCTGCGGGAATGCACCAAAATCGCGTCGACATCCCCTGCTTTTCCCAACCGCAATGCTTGACCGGTGCCGACCACCAGAAGCTGCACATCGAGATCAAGGTCTGCCCGTATCTCTGGCAACAACACATCTGACAATCCCGAGTTGTGGAATGACGTGGTAACGGCCATTCGCATTGTCTCGGCACCGGATGCAGCCGTTCCAAAGAAAAGAAAACAAATAACAAAAAATCTATTGATCATCACTCAACAATATCTCCCCTCAGAAAAGCTGAAGCCTCTGACGTTCCCGGCCCTTCGAAGAACACTGACGCAGGTCCGTGTTCGTGTACACGTCCGCCAAGCATGAATACGACTTGGTCACCCAGTCGTCGCGCCTGTCCCATGTCATGGGTCGCCAACAGCAACTTTGTGCCATCAGAAACTGAATTTTTCAGAATTGTTTCAATCTCACGCGTTGCGCGCCCATCGAGCGAGGCAGTTGGCTCATCCAGAAATACCAACTCCGGCTCAGCAATCAACGCCCTCGCAATCGCCAACTTCTGTTGCTCGCCGCCAGACAAGACCGGCGCCTGTCGGTCCAACATCGACGACAATCCCACGCTCTCGGCCCATCTTTCCGCCCGCGAACGCGCGTCTCGACGTGAAAAACCTCGCCTTAGAAGAGGATAGGCCAGGTTGTCGGCCACTGATCGTCGAAGCATCACGGGCCGCTGAAATACGAAGGCTTGTCGATTTCTGGCAGCGCCCGTGCCACATGACCAGGTAATCTGCCCTTCGTGCAACCTTGCAATGCCATGCATCAGTTTGAGAAGTGTCGTCTTACCTGCGCCGTTCGGTCCCAAAATCACACACACCCCTTCGCCGTCTAGCGACAGGTCCACTGGCCCCACCAAAACACGCCCACGTCGTCGCGTCGCTGCCCCTTCGAGCGTCACTGGAAACAGCGCTGTCACCACCGCCCCTCCCGCTCGGTCTGACCGAGCCAATGAATGAACAAGTTGACCGCAATCGTCAGCGAGATCAGGACAAAACCAAGCGCTAAAGCCAGTGCAAAATCCCCCTTCCCGGTTTCCAGCGCGATGGCTGTCGTCAGCACACGTGTGACGTGATCAATATTCCCGCCCACGATCATAATCGCGCCGACTTCGCCAATCCCGCGCCCGAAACCTGCCAAGGCGGCCGTGAGCAATGCTCTGCGCGCGTCCCACAACAACGTTCCAATTTTCTGCGATTGCGTGACATTCATCGAAATGAGCAAATCGTGGTATTCGGCCCAAAGATCTCGCAAGCTCTGGTGCGCAATTGAGGCAATGAGGGGAACAATAACAATCATTTGCGCGATTATCATGGCGGTTGGTGTGAACAGTAAACCGAGCACACCGAACGGTCCTGATCGCGACAACAGAATATACACCACCAAACCAACCACGACCGGCGGTAAACCCATAAGTGCATTCAGAACGGCGATGATTGTCCGACGCAAACGAAAACGCCGAACGGCCAACAACGCAGCCAAAGGCAGCGCAATTGCGCAGCCCAACGCCAATGCCGTTAGCGTAACGCGAAGAGACCGGAGCGCGATTTCCGCCAATTCAGCGTCTAGTGTTACCACCAGCCAGAAAGCCTGGGTCAAACCCTGCCACAGATCGACCAAGCCGGTCCTCCTCCCCTTTTTTCAGGAAAATGTCAGGTTTACGAAGAACACACCAGTCCCGATTGCCACGTGAACAAGTCGTCGTGAAGAGACCGGCCTTGCCGCAAAAAAGTGACAAGGCGCAACTTGAATTTCGTACGACCCTGGTGATCTTGCTCGGATGTCGCGGTGTCTCCACCAAGCTATCGCATTGAACCGTTTGGCGTGCATGGCTCTTGTTTTCCCGGTTTTCCACTCCGACTCTCGCGCCTCGCGCCCAGAGCCTCGAAAATTCGAAAGCCAAGATGACCTAAAAATCACGCCATCCGCCCTATCGAAACCGACTTGTCGTTATCGCGAAAAACCTTCGTACTTTCTTCGCAGCGGCTGTGCTTGGACCAACTTGGGCAATGGCGAGCAAGCACCGGTTGCGTGCAGAACATGGTGTCGCTTAATTCCGCGGTGGCGAGTTCCTGGCATACGGGCCAACAACGTCACTTGGATTTAATGGTCGTACCCCGGGACCGACCCTGAGGGTTCGACAAGGTGACGAAATCGCGGTCACCTTCGAAAACCGGACCGGCCAGGTTTCATCCATCCATTGGTTTGGAAACCGGAATGTTAACAGTATGGATGGTGTGCCGCGCCTCACTAGGGCACCCATTCCTGACAACGCAGATTTTGAATATCGCTGTATCGCGCCAGACGTTGGGACTTGCTGGCACCATTTCCACATTCGATGAAGGGGACAAGTCGCCAGGGATCTCTACGACGCGTTGATCGTCGAAGAAACCACCCCTCCTGATGTGGACGCAGACATCATGGAGTCGTGGACGGAAGTGACCTGACAGATCGATTTTGCGTACTACTTCCCGACGGGGTTCCTGTTCGCCATATCAGAGTCACACGGGCCGGAAGATCGAGGCACTTGTGGCCACACTTTTTGACGCAATGTAAGCAGGCTGCTTTGTCGGCCCGGACCAGCCCTTTGCCCGTGACAGCGAAATCACGCTACGCCACCACTAAACAACTAGCGGGATGACCACGCACTGCGCAATTGGCGCCAGTTCCGCACGCAGAATGAGCAGGCACGCTATCTCCGGCCCATATGTCCGGCGTCCCGGGGTGTCAGGGGCTAAGGTCGCGATCAAGCCCACGGCAAGAAGAATTCCCGCGCCCTGCCCAAGTATCGACGTGCTCCAAGCAGGTCCCGTCAGAGCGCGTGCTACAAGAACAGCGGCGATCACAATAAGACTGTCGCCAAGGGTCGCCGCGGCGCACTCCACAACTCCGGCGAAGTGACTTGTGCCGTCGAAGCCGTAGAAGAGAGGCGCCTACAGTATTTCCCAGGCAAAGTGCAGGGTCACCGACAGAATCACGAGATCGAGCCCGATCAAGGCTTCGGACGTTCTGGCGACTTCCTTCATCAAGTCGTTCATCGCCTGGCTTATAGCAGCGCTTGGATGCGACATGAGACTTTCAGCAGTCAAGCTGTACTGCTTCAACCAATTTTACCACCGTATCCGATTTGAAGCTGTACGGCGGCAAATCGAGATTCCGCGGTGCAGGCCCTTTGCGTATTCGGCCCGCGGTATCATAGTGCGAGCCATGGCACGGGCAGAACCAGCCGTCCCACTCGCCAAGCGGGTCGCTACCGAGTTGCCCCTTTGGGATACAACCAAGATGCGTGCAGACCCCGAACACAACCAGCCATTCCGGCCTGACCGCTCGATCAGCGTCGAGGGCCGGATCCGGTAAAGCCGCCATGTCGTCCGCGCGCGCCTTTGCAATCCGCTCGTCGGTTCGGTGGTCGATAAAGACGGGTTTGCCATTCCATTTAGCCGTGATCCGGGTTCCCGGCGCGACACCGCTCAGGTCTACCTCGACGACAGACAAGGCTGTCACATCGGCGCTTGGATTCATGCTGTTGATCAAAGGCCACACTGCGGCACCAGTCGCCACGACGCCTGCACCAGCTGTTGCATAGTAGATGAAATCTCGTCGCGACGCTCCGCCACGTGGATTTGCGATATCCGACATTTTCCTTTCCTCCAACAAGTGCGCCACCAGCGCTGGTGGGCTATGGGTCAAAAAATTGTGTTAGCCGTGATCGTCCTCTTCCCCCTCCGCATGGTGATCCTCTTCACCCTCGTGATGCATCATCTCTTCAATTTCGTGCGGGATATCCGCCTCGGAAAACCTCTTCTGTTCGCTCGCGTTGTGCACAAAGGCGATGATGTCGGCCAATTCCTGACCGGTCAGGTCGATCTGGCCTCCAAGCTCGTCTTCCTGCAGCATCACCATTGGACCAGCGCCACGCCACATGCGGGCTGCGAATTCGAACGGATTCATCGCTTCGTCCATAAACTCGGCATCCAGCATCGGCGCGTCTATACCGCCAACGCCGTTGACCGAATGGCAAACGACGCAGCCTTTTTCGGCGAAGAGGGCCCTGCCCCGCGCCGCGTCCATGCTCGGTAACATCAGGCCGGGGAC
>CAZMRS010000059.1:0-9179 GCA_964568435.1 uncultured Boseongicola sp.
ACAGAGTTTACAACCAGCATCGATTATAGCCGTGAGACTCCAGGCGGGACATTGACGGCTAATATTGTTCAAAGCCCATCCACTGACGAAGGCCTAGCACTTCTGAACACGTCCGTAGAGTTGGGGTATAGTGCGCCGATTGACCCAGTGTCTTCGTGGGGTGCCAGTTTTTCATACGGTTCCTCCGAGCTTTTCGGTGGTGGAGATACCGATACACGGACGTCCGCAACCATACGGTACACACGCGACCTCAACAGGGACTGGGATCTGAATGCGGGTTTGCGCGTCCGACGTGTGGACGATAGCGGGAGCGATGCGATATCGTCGAACACGCTGTTCGTGAACATCGGACGCGACTTTTCCTTTGGGTTTTAAGTCCAACCTCAAAGCGACCTCGTGACCGAAGAGGATACCAAGCTAGACCCGCTGCCTCCGCCCAGGGAAGGTGCACCGACGTCGTACTACGCCGTCGCGGCGCTGATCCTTGTCTACATCGCCATTGAATGCGTTTTGATCCTTGGAGACATTGGATACATTGAGGCCCCCAGATTCAGAGCATTCGTCTACGAGTACGCCGGATTCTGGCCCGGTATCCTATCCGATTGGGAACCAAACTATCCAGCCCAGCCTTGGCTGATGTTTCTGACCTACGGCTTCCTGCACAGCGGATGGCTTCACCTGCTGGTAAACATGATAACGCTTGGAACCATCGCGCCAGTCGTTTTGGACCGAGTCACCCTTTGGAAGGCGGCTGCGATCTATGTTGCTGCAATATTGGGAGGTGGCGCAGGTTTTGCGGCCTTGAGCGACAGCATTCGCCCCATGGTCGGCGCCTCAGGCGCCATATTTGGCCTCGCCGGTGCAATCATAGCATGGGAATACGTAGACAGGTTCACTTTCAAAGAGCAGATGTGGCCTGTACTTCGTGCCGTTCTCTATTTGATCGCGCTCAACATCATTCTTTACTTTGCCATGGGGCGATTACTGGCCTGGGAGGCGCATTTGGGAGGATTCGTCGCCGGTTGGGTTACTGCATTGCTTGTTGATCCGAGGGGGCGCGAACTACCGCCTGAAGACGAATAAGGCTCAACTCCGGCGTCACGTCCCGCATTCGCCTCGGATGGTCTCAAGCGCCAAGATCGCGACCGCCGCCCAACTTAAACGCACTTCTGTACGACCGAAGTCCAAACCTTGAATTGTGGCCTACGAGAGCACGATCTGCTTGGTTTGAGGTTCCTCATGTAACTCTTGAGGCGCGAATTCTGAAACGTCCCCAGGAAAGACCAGAGTTTTGTGGAGTTTTTCCCAGGGAACCGGGCGTCAAAACGCGAGCTTCCTTCGCAAGAGGGATTGAGCATCGCAATGCTCATCGGGGATGGGTAATCCAAGAAACAGCCGCCTCATGCCCAAGCTTTCATGCGTTCTGAGAGTGCCCTGACCCGGTCACGGACCTCATTGCGAATGGGCCCTTCCCGCGGCGCATCCGTTATTGTCGTGAACCAATGATCTGGTGGGTTTTTCCCGGCCGCTCTTCCAGGCCATTTCAGTTCGCGCAAGATGCGCTCCGCTTCCACAGGAAGCCGATCGGGTATTTCAGCGCCCATCAATGTCGCCCAAACACCGGACCACAGCCGGCCAACAGTCCAGGGGTTGTAGCCTCCCCCACCGAGAACAAGGTACCGAGGGGAGAGATGGCGAAGCGCCCCAACAATCGCCCAATGCGCATTGTTTGATAGCATAAGCCGCGACAGCGGGTCCTCGGCAACCGCGTCCGCGCCGCACTGAAGGATGATCGCTTCGGGCTCAAAAGCTTGAACGACAGGCAAGATCATCTCATCGCGGATCAGAGCCATCTCTGCGTCATTCAGTCCTTTCGTGACAGGCAAATTGAAGACGGTGCCGGCCCCAACATCGTCCAATGCACCTGTAAACGGCCAGCGCCGCTCTTCGTGCACTGAAACCATGAGAACATCAGTGTCAGTGGCAAAAGCATGTTCAACGCCATCCGGGTGATGCGCGTCTATGTCTATGTAGGCGACCCGCCGGATCCCGTGTTCTCGCAACGAAAGAACGGCGAGTACTGGATCGTTGAAGTAACAAAATCCGTTCGCCCGATTTGGTAAACCATGGTGCGTGCCACCTGCGGGTGAATAGACAATCCCACCGGACGCAAGCTCTTCTCCTGCCCAGATCGATGATCCCGCAGCTGTGGCGGGTCTGCGGTACATCTCGGGGAAGACTGGGTTCGCATGCGTTCCAAGGTGGTACTTCGCGCGAACTTCATCCGAAACACGGCCTTCTCGTTCTGCCGTGACAACCGCATCGACATAGTCTGGATCATGCCATGCATTTAGAGCTTTAGGTCGCGCGCGCGGGCTGCGAACCCATTCTTCACGCGTCAACCAGCCCATTGCGATTGACAGATCCATAACGGTCGAAACTCGGGGAATTGCGAGCGGGTGCCAGCTTCCATAGGTCGAGTTTCGATAAATCTCGGAAGAGATGAACTTGGGCTGTTCCACAGGTCTGTAAATCAACAGTTAGTCATTCGATCTTAGCAAAACCCAGCAACTGTTGAGATTCGCAACATTTACAAGTTATAGTTGCGCCGAGGGCGGTGAAAACAAAACCTAGCAAATATCGGGCAATGAAACCGACAATGACAAGAATCAAGCAACAGGCGCTCAATCTCGAAAACTACACAAAACGGGATGTGCGAACACAATTCGGCGCGCTGTGCTGGCGTCGAAAGAACGGAAAACTACAGGTTCTGCTGGTGACTTCGAAAAAGTCGCGTCGATGGATCGTGCCAAAAGGTTGGCCACAGGATGGGGCAACGCCCTCCCAGGCCGCGATGACAGAGGCTTGGGAAGAAGCAGGCGCAAAAGGCAAGGTTTATCCCATTTGTCTCGGCATTTTCAGCTACTTAAAAGTCATGCCTGGCGACGAAAGCCTACCCTGTGTGGTCGCGGTATTCCCGGTGAGAGTCGGCAAGCTGGCGAACGACTGGCCCGAAAAGAACGCGAGAAAGCGCAAGTGGTTTTCTCCCAAGAAGGCCGCGGCTTTGGTTCAGGAGAAAGAGCTGGCCGGTATGCTTTTGCACTTTAATCCCAAAGACAAGTAACTCTTTTCGCTGAACAACAGTGATATTCAAAGACTAAGCTGGCCATTTTCGAAAGACAGCTTACATTTCTCCTCAGTCTACAAAAAAGACGAACTGGGAGAGAAATATGTTTCATCTGAAAAAGACGGCCCTCGTGGCCGCATTCGCCGTGTCAGTTGGCGGAGCCGCGCAAGCTGAAGAAGCAAGCTACGTGCTTGCAACCGCCTCCACTGGCGGCACGTATTACCCCGTGGGCGTTGCCCTTTCGACGCTGGTGAAAGTGAAGCTTGAACCGCGCGAGAAGATCGGCATGTCCGCAATCAGCTCGGCAGGTTCTGGTGAAAACGTCCGCTTGCTGCGCGAGGGCGAAGCGCAGTTCGCCATTATGCAAGGATTGTTCGGCAGCTACGCCGCGACTGGTACAGGCCCGATCTCTGAGTCCGGACCACAGGAGAACCTGCGTTCGATCACGATGCTCTGGCAGAACGTTGAGCAGTTCATCGTTGCAAATGACGCTGCAGGAGACGGAACCGTAAGCGTTCTTCCTGGCCTCAAGGGCGAAGCGATGGCGCTTGGTCGCCAGAACTCAGGCACGATCGGGTCGAACCGCACCTTGCTCGCTGGCATGGGTATCGACATGGACAATGACTACGAGCTCGTGTTCGGCGGCTATGGTCCATCTGCGGAAGCGCTTCAGAACGGTCAGGTTGTTGGCATCAACACTCCGGCAGGTGTGCCGACCGGTGCCGTATCTCAGCTTATGGCGGCCGCGGGTGACAGCGTGACACCGCTGGAGATCACAGACGAACAGCTGGCCATGATGGACGGTGGTCGCAATCTTTGGACACGTTTCGTCATTCCAGCTGGCACATATCCAAACCAGGATGCCGACTGGAACACGATCGCGCAGCCGAACTTCCTGGCAACGAATGCCGATATCTCGGAAGACAACGTCTACATGATCACAAAGACGATCTACGAGAACCTTCCGTTCCTGCAGGCTATTCACCCAGCCACAAAGGCCATGGCGCTTGAGAAAGCCATTGGCGGTCTGCCAGTGCCGCTGCACCCGGGTGCGGCGCGCTATTACAGCGAACAGGGCATCGATATCCCTGATCGTTTGATGGCTAACTAAGCAAATGTTTCGCCGCCGTTTTTCGGCGGCGAACCGTTCCGGGGGGCCTTGTCCCCCGGACCCCCTGTACTAACACTAACAACCAGAAAAAGGGGGAGCACGCATGAGCGAAGATCAAGAAGTCCAGCCAGCGACCCTGCGAGAGTTTGACGGTACTGCCAAACTTCTTCTGCATACGCTGTGCTTCCTTATCGCCGTTGGCCACATTTATGTGGCCTTTGACCCGGTGATTTCCGAGTTTCAAAGGAATGCGTATCACTTCGCTGGCTTTGCGTTCCTTGCGGCTGTTTACAACCCTATCCTGCGAGGGCGTACGCGCAGCAAGGGATTGCTCGCATTCGACTTGACGTTTGGAGTTCTTGTCGCTGCGGCAGCCATATATATCCCCGCATCCGAGGATGCGATCTACGACCGCGGCGTCAATCTCGTACCACTTGATTGGATCGCCATAGCTCTTTGCGTCGTTGGTGGCATCGAGTTGACCCGTCGTCTCACGGGCTGGGTCATTCCAATCCTGATTATTACAGCACTCACCTACGTCGGCTTCTGGGGGCAGTACATCGGCGGTGTGTTTAGCTTTCCTGGTCTTTCCTGGGAGACGATTGCGTTTCGTTCGCTGTTTGGCGACGACGCCATGTTTGGGACCATCGCCCGTATCTCGTCGACGTTCGTCTTCCTGTTCATCATCTTTGGCGCTTTCCTGCTTCGATCAGGCGCTGGCGATTTTGTCATCAGCATCGCGCAAGCGATCGCCGGTCGCCTCGCTGGGGGCCCGGGCATCGTTGCCGTCATTGCGAGTGGTCTTACAGGAACAATCTCTGGGTCGGCTGTGGCCAACACCGCCTCGACCGGAGTCATCACCATACCATTGATGAAGCGCGCCGGTTTCCGAGCGCCCTTCGCAGGCGGCGTCGAAGCCGCCGCTTCCACTGGGGGACAATTGATGCCCCCTATCATGGGCGCTGGCGCGTTCGTCATGGCCAGCTTCACGCAGATCTCTTATGAAAAGATCGTCGCGGTGGCTGCATTGCCCGCTCTGCTTTATTTTCTGTCAGTCGCCTTCTTCGTTCGCATTGAGGCGAAACGGCTTGAACTAAAACCAATGGACAATGACGGAATAACGCTGGGTTCAGCCTTCAAGAAAGGCGGTGCGAGTTTCGTGATCCCCATAGGAGGGCTGATTACACTCTTGGTCATGGGTTTCACGCCCGCTTTTGCAGCCGTATTCGGCATCCTCGCTGTCATCGCATCCAGTTGGCTCACACAAAATCCGATGGGGCCCAAAGCGGTCGTCGAGGCCCTTATCATGGGAACCAAGGGCATGATCATGACCGCCATTCTGCTAAGCTCGGTCGGCTTGATCGTAAACGTGATTTCGACTGCGGGTATCGGGAATACTTTCAGCCTCATGATCGCGGGTTGGGCAGGTGGCAACCTGTTGATTGCTTTAACGCTGATTGCAATTGCCAGCCTTGTTCTTGGCATGGGACTACCGGTGACGGCTGCTTACATCGTTATTGCAACATTATCGGCGCCAGCCATCGCGGGAATGATCTCGGACCGTGTGGTTATAGATGCGCTTGTGGCCGGAACACTGAACGACGGAGCCAAGGCCGTTCTCATGCTCGGGGCACCGGAGACTATGGCGCTTCTAGGCGGGCCAATTCCGCTCGAGCAAGCAGGCGAGATTATTCGCGCACTGCCATTAGAAGTCGCCGCTCCGCTGCGCGATCTGGTTGTACCGCAGGAAGCCGCCATTGCGGCTATACTCTCGGCTCACATGATCATCTTCTGGCTGAGCCAGGACAGCAACGTTACGCCCCCTGTCGCATTGGCGTCGTTCACGGCGGCGGCAATAGCCAAAGCTCCAGCGATGCGAACGGGCATCGAAAGCTGGAAGCTCGCCAAGGGCCTCTACATCGTGCCGCTACTTATGGCCTATACGCCATTGCTTGCGGGAGATTGGGATGTGGCTTTCATCATTTTCTGTTTCGCGGTCTTTGGCATCTACGGCCTAGCCGGTGCTTTACAGGGCTGTATGGAGCGACGCTTGAACTGGCCGCTTCGAGTATGCTCGGGTGTGGCAGGAGCGGCATGTTTGTGGCCGGAAGCCACAATGATAAACCTCGCGGGGGTCGTCGGCGTATTGGCGCTTTTCGTACTGAGCCTGAGGATTGGTCACACAACTCCAAAGCCGCAATACACTTAAGCGTGTGACACAGTGGATCGCGGATACGATTGAAAATAACGGTCATTTCACCTAACTCCCTTAGCGTAGAGCAACGCAATGGAATGCCATGATCCGGTACGCGCTAAAGTGTGACGCAGACCATCAGTTCGAAAGCTGGTTCCAATCGGCTAATGCCTTTCAGTCGTTGCTGAATGCGGCGATGGTCGAATGTCCGCAGTGCGGCTCAAGCAAGGTCGAAAAAACCTTGATGGCACCGCGCGTGACGACGTCGCGCAAACGGGCAACTCCACAACCAGAAGCGCCAAGCCAACCCATGGTTTCCGCCCCGGACGCTAAAATGGAAGAGGCTATGCGCGCCCTGAAAGAGCATGTGGAGGCGAATTCTGATTACGTCGGCAAAGACTTTGCGCGCGAGGCGACATCCATGCACCTCGGTGAGGCTCCAGAGCGGTCGATCTACGGAGAAGTTGCGCCAGAAGATGCCAAGCGTCTGGCAGAAGACGGTGTACCGGCGATTCCTCTTCCTTTCATCCCGAAATCCAAGACGAACTGAGACGTATCCGGGCTTGGACTTGTCCTGACTTCGACTATCCCTTAACAGGCGCGTCGAAGACTAAGGATTCCGTTTCAAGATGCCTACTCTGGTGATGAAATTTGGCGGCACGTCCGTCGCAACGCTCGACCGTATTCGACGGGCTGCCAAGCGCGTTGGTCGCGAAGTTGCCAATGGGTTTGATGTGATCGTCATCGTGTCGGCAATGTCGGGCAAAACAAATGAGCTAGTTGGCTGGGTTGAAGAGACATCCCCGCTGTTCGATGCGCGAGAGTACGACGCCGTTGTGAGCTCCGGCGAACAAGTCACTGCGGGCCTCATGGCGTTGACGCTGCAGGAGATGGACGTGCCGGCACGTTCCTGGGCAGGGTGGCAAGTGCCGCTTATGACCAATTCTGCGCATGCTGCGGCAAGGATTGAAGAAATCCCGACGGACAACATCAACACAAAGTTTGCCGAAGGTATGAAGGTCGCCGTCGTCGCTGGTTTCCAGGGCATCAGCCCGGAGGGTCGCATCACAACGCTCGGTCGGGGCGGCTCTGACACAACGGCCGTCGCATTTGCAGCGGCCTTCGACGCCGTACGTTGCGACATCTACACCGACGTCGACGGCGTCTACACGACAGACCCAAGAATTACATCGAAGGCGCGCAAGCTGGACAAGATCGCTTTCGAAGAGATGCTGGAACTCGCGTCGCTTGGCGCCAAAGTTTTGCAAACCCGTTCCGTAGAACTGGCAATGCGCTACAAAGTGCGCTTGCGGGTTCTTTCAAGTTTTGAAGACAACGACGATAACGCGGGCACGCTGGTCTGTGCCGAGGAGGACATCATGGAAAGCAATGTGGTTGCAGGCGTCGCCTTTAGTCGCGACGAGGCCAAGATGACTTTGCTAAGCGTCGCCGACCGCCCGGGCATTGCGGCTGCGATCTTTGGCCCCCTCGCCGATGCCTCGGTCAACGTCGACATGATCGTTCAGAACATCTCGGAAGACGGCCGCACTGACATGACCTTCTCTTTGCCCGTGAACCAAATCGCAAGGGCGGAGAAGGCGATGGCCGAGGCCAAAGACAGCGGAGAGATCAACTTCGCGCAATTGGTCACTGACGATGATGTTGCCAAAATCTCAGTTGTTGGCATCGGTATGCGCAGCCACGCAGGTGTCGCCAGCCAGATGTTCAAGGCGCTGCGCGACGAAGGCATCAACATCAAGGTCATCACGACGTCCGAAATCAAAATCTCCGTATTGATTGATCGGAAGTACATGGAATTGGCGGTTCAAGCCCTCCACGATACCTTCGGATTGGATAAGGCAGCCTAACCCTAGCGCTGTGCTGCCTGCCAATTCGGATGGATCCACGGCGCGCGTTCGTCTTGTGGAAGTGATTTTCCCAGAATCAGGTCGCTCGCCCGCTCCCCGACCATGATAGACGGGGCATTCAGGTTCCCGTTGGTGATCTGAGGAAATATGGAGCTATCCGCGACCCGCAGACCATCCACACCGATTACACGACATTCAGGATCAACGACCGCTTGCTTGTCTGTGGCCGCACCCATTCGGCAAGTCCCACACGGATGGTACGCGCTTTCGGCATGCTCACGAATGAACTCGTCGATGTCTTCATCGGATTGGGCGGATGCGCCGGGGAGAATTTCGTGTTTCACGAAAGGCTTGAACGCGTCTTGTTGGAATATTTCCCGCGTCAGTCGAACAGCTGTCCGAAAATCAATCCAGTCCTGCTCGGTCGACATATAGTTAAAGAAGATGTTGGGGGCTTCTTTGGGATCAGAAGAAGCCAATGTAACGGCACCACGCGACGGGCTCCGCATCGGGCCGACATGCGCTTGAAATCCGTGTCCTTCAGCGGCGGCCTGCCCGTCGTAGCGAACCGCCATTGGAAGGAAATGGAACTGAATATCTGGGTACTCGATACCGGCACGCGATCGGATGAAGCCGCAGCTTTCGAAATTGTTGGATGCGCCCAGACCGGTTTTGCTGATGACCCATTGCGCGCCAAGCACGCCTTTCCAGAAAAGAGTCCAATATTTGTAAAGCGTGATGGGCTGGCTGGACGCCATTTGGAAGTAGATTTCCAGATGATCTTGAAGGTTCTGCCCGACACCGGGACGATCGGCCTCGACGTTGATCCCGTGGGACCGAAGATGGTGCGCGTCACCAATTCCAGCCAGCGTAAGTAAC